>JAFAUR010000569.1 GCA_019243205.1 Acidobacteriaceae bacterium
AAGCACTGCTAGAGAACAAAGTACTTTGCGAATCATAGGAATCGTTAGAGGAACCTCCACAAGAAAAGTATCACGGTAGGAATATCTCCACAAGGCTAAACTTTCGGTTTGATACTGGAGTACCACGCCGCTCAAAATGGAATACTCGCCAGCGGTAGGAGCGTGCGATTACATTCTGGTAACGGTAAATTCCCTTGTGTTTTCCAAATCAGCCTTGGCCGGTGATGTCTTGGAAATTTAATAGCCGCTGCAGAAATCACAACTTATCAGGGCCTTCAGGCAAACTAAAGGAATCTCATCTTTTGCTCTAACTAAGCTTTCCAAAAAAATGAGTCGAGGGACTTAAGCGGAAACTGCCTGGTGAACTCGCGCGAAGACAAAAGGATCGAAGCGCAGGTTCACTCCGATCCCTTTCGAGACGATGTCTTAGATCTACGCTACGTTCACCGGCTAGCGGTCTGCCTGGGCTGCTTTGCCGTCGTAGCAAGTTCCTGCTCTATTACATCCCTCAGCTGCTCATAAGTCGCCGCGCCGGCGACAAAGCGGCCATTGATGAAAAAGCTGGGCGTGCCCTGTATACCAAGGTCGGTTGATTCCGCAATCTGCGATTGCACTACCCCGGCCTGAGAGCCCGAATCCAGGCAGCTATTGAACGCCGTCATATCCAGGTTAAGCTTCTGGGCTTGCGCTTTGAGATCAGGCACTTCAAGCTTCTTGCTGGCGAAAAGCTCGTCATGATAATCCCAGTATTTGCCTTGCGCACCTGCACAGCGCGCAGCCTCCGCCGCTTTCTCCGCGTGCGGATGCATCGGCAGAGGGGTGTCTTTGAATGCAAACGCGATCTTGCCCTTATACTCTGTCTGCAGCTTCAGTAAAGTCGGTGCGACTTGCTGGCAATAAGGGCACTCGTAATCCGCATATTCGATAAACATCACGGGAGCGTTCTGCTCGCCCAGCACCGGAGTGTTCGCTAATGCGATTTCCACGCGTGGTGGAGGCAGGCTGACGACCACATTGGCTTGAGTTCTTAGCGTCTGAATGTACGCCGCCTTCGCTTTTTCGAATCGTACCTGCCGGATGCGCTCCAGAATCTTAGGGCGAAGCGCCTCGTACGACTCCTTCGTGTCAACGCCCTCATAGTAGACGTGCAAGGCCTCTTCGCTCGGGTCTTTCGGCAGCGTGCTCTTCACGTGCTTATCGAGCAGTTGCTCAACCGTCAACCCTTCTTTCTTCGCTTGCTGCTTCACCAGGTACTCGTTGATGTAGTCGTCAAGTACGTTCCGCTCCTGACGGTAGAACGCATCGCGCGGTTGATATAAGGTGTGAGCGCGCTTCTCTTCGAACTCGCCAAACGTAATCTTTGTGCCGTTGACATCCGCGATGACGGTGTCTGATGTCACGGTCGAGTTGTTGCCAACTGACGCCGAAAACGCCAGGGCGCTCATTACGAAGGGAGCGAAGGCGATGAGTGCTCGTAATTGCATGACTTAGGAACTTCCTTTCAAATTTCAAATGAAACCGGGATCAGATAATAACTTACGCTGTGCACAGACCACTATAAGGCAGACTCGCGCCGGATACCAAGAAGGAACCTCGGCACCGGCGCGAGTAGGTGTACTAAACAGCTATGACTTCGTTTGTAAGTAACTACAGCGATGGGGTTGGAACCGCCAAACCGCCAGACTTTCTGCAGCCAGGGCAATATGCGCCGCTGCCCTGATGGACCGAGATGGCGCAATCGCTTCTCAGCCGGTTGAATTCACCAGCGCTGAGATTGCCCGGCTCAAACCGGGTCTCGGTTACGAGCGCCGGGTTGGAAGCCGGGCCGACATGCCAGTGGGTAGACCACGCGAGCAGCCCCGCTGCGATTGGGGCATTCGCTAGGTCCGGAGTCGGGCAGGTGTCGTTCGCGTTGTCGAGAGTTGCGACCAGCTTCACCACAGCCGACCAGTTGCCTGCTTTGATTTGATTAAAGGCACCGGGGGCCGGATTGCTGAGCAGGGCATTGGGTCCCAGGAGCATTGACCAGGAATCAAGCTCGTTGGGGGTCGTCAGACAAGTACAGCAGGATGCAAGTTCCTGGTCGGGAGAGTAGACGTACGCGTTTACGCAAAAGTCACCCACCCCGTTTCCCGGAATTGCTGTGCCGCCATCGATCGTGAATCCATCGTTTACGATGTTGATTACCGCATCACCAATGTCCAGCCGCGAGACGTAGTTCACTTGGAATGGGCCATCGTTAGCCTGTGCAAACAGTGTTGCCGGCACGGCAAGCACCGCGAGAGAACAGAGCGCTTTAAGAATCATAGGAATTGTGTAGAGGAACCTCCGTCAAGGAAGGTAACATGGCCGGAATATCTCCACAAGGGTAAATTGAAGTATCCAGTACTAAACCAAAAAGTCCAGTACCGATTACGATACTGGACTTGTATTTCTTCAGAGTTATCTCGTAATGACTGCCCGGTGCCTGACCATTAGTGTTCGCTATCTCCTTGCATCATAGGCATTCGCTGTCCTTATAATCCGATATAGTTCTCGTAATTGTCCTGAAATGAACACACTCCCGGCTTAATTCTGGCGTGAAGACGCGGAGCGCCACCGCAACACAAGAGCCAGGGCAGGAAGAACGAGAAGAAACGTGGCAGGCTCTGGTATCGCCGACGGCGCCGACGTACTCACCGACACGTCATCCAGCGAGAAAAATCCTGTATCGTTGCGGAAACTGAACTGCAATTGGCTGGCAGCCGAAGGCGCCGTCCCCTCAAACGTGTATTGAGTGTAGTTACTCTCCGGAGCGGGAGATTCAGTAAACAAATTCGCCCCGGAGAATGAGACCGCGAATGAGTTGACGTACGTCGGCGGAGTGGCCGGGGCTTGTGCCAGCCAGAAGCTGATCTGATACGACGTTCCAGGAGTGGTCGCAATGGTTTGCGTCAGATTCAACACACCTCCCACCGGCCCGAAATAGGTCCCGTAGCTCCCGTTGTGCGCATCCATCGAATCAACGCCATAATAATTGTCGTTTCCGCCGGGCAGGTAATCTGTCCCCGAAAGCGTCCAGCCGGAGAAGTCGCCCGTTTCGAATCCAGGATTACTTACTAAGTTCGCGGCGGTCGCGAGGGCAGCTTGTCCAAAAGTCAAAATAACGGCAGCTGTAATAATGCTTTTTTTCATAATTCTCCAATAAATTTAAAAATGTGGTTCTGTTATTCAATCCGAAATAGTTAATTTGTTCCAGGGGCGGCCGCCGCTGCGCTTGACCAGTTACTCAGAAGGTTCCAGACATCAACCGAACCCACACCGGTCGCGAAATCCCACCCGCCTGAACTCCGGAAGGCAGGCTGATACGCAGTGTTGGAAAGCGAGAGGACGCCGACCGTCACCGGATCCGGACCGATGAAACAGTTGTTCGTGCCCGTACATGGAACCACGTTGTCGCCGAGAGTCACGTCATGGAATGTGCACGAGCTGCCGTTTGAAATTGCGCTCGCATCGCATCCGCCCCCATTTGGACCAAAATCCGTGGCCGCCAGGCTATAGTAAATCGGGTTTGGATTGCCCCACCGGCTTCCGGTCTTCTGATTCACGAGCGCTTGAATTCCCGCCATAATCGGGGCAGTAAAAGAGGTCCCGCCGTAACCGCTCCAGGTATTTGGGGCACCCAGGCACGATCGCCCGCCATTGTTCGGGTCAGAAAAGCAAATCAGATAATAATGTCCCCAAACGTTATTCGATCCGAACAGGGATACGTCCGGCAAGTCGCGCACCCCATCGGCCGGATTCCCGACAATGCCCTGCCATCCCGGCTTCGCGTAGCCCTGACAGGTGTTGCCCACCACGTCTCCTGGGCCGGCGATGCCGGACGAACATGCGCTCGGACCGCCGCCTCCCGCGATCACGCTGACGGGTCCGCCGTTATGACAGAATCCGCTCGAGCCGTAGGTTGTCGAAAATCCCTTGCTCAATGCCAACAATTCGCTTCCGCAGGTGGCATTCCACGGAATCTCGGGTATGTAGGACAGCGCTGAGCCGTAGGAAGAATCGTTGGTGGAACTCCAGTAGTTGTTGGAATTGCCTCGATAGCCGTCGACGAAGTCCGTTGCCCCCACCGCAACGTTATAAGGCGTCGATGCGTAGCCGTTCACGGCAATGCCGGCGAAGGCCGTAGCTGCCCCCCCATCCGAACCGGCGCCGCCCGAATCACCCGAGGCCACGAAGATGGAAACCCCCTCGGCCACCGCCATCTGATACAGGGAGTTGACGAACGCGTTCCCGCCCGCCCCCAAAAACGGCTCCGACATGCCGAAACTGATGCTGATGATGCTCGGCGGCGCGCCCCCGGACAACAGATTCTGTAAGGCCACAAAAAGCCCGGATGTCACGCCGCTGTCCTGGCAGGACGCAATAACAATTGTGGCGTTCGGAGCCGCCGCGCTCGCCCATTCCGAATCGAGTGCGGCCTCGAGCGAGTCCCCATTGACGCCGGGATCCACACAGGTCGTTCCAGAGCCGGAATTCGGATGCTCAAGGAGAAGCTGCCCTTGCGGGAACCTCCGTGCGAGGCCGAAAACCTTCCGGAACACCAGCCAGTCCCCCGCACTATATATGTCGCTGTCCTCCAAAACCGCGATCGTCTGGCCTTGCCCGGAATACCCGGCCGTAAACGCCGGATTGAAATCGTAAATGGTAGCCAGATCGGCGGGCACCACCGGGTATCGGCCGGAACCAGCCGTGTATTCGGGCAGCGCGTGGCCGAACGCTTGCGGCCGGAAATCATTCAATGAAACGATGCCGGCTACGGCGGGGCGCAGAGCCGTGGGGATCTGCGGATCGCTTATGTTCGCGAAATGATGTCGGCCCGCGACCGAAAGGCCGTGGATCTGCGTCCGGAACGCTTGCTGAACTTGCGCCGCCGTGCCGGAAAAGTCAACCGCTAGATTCGGCGAAATACCGTTAACCGTCAGCCCGTGAGATTCGAGCCACGCCGTGACCGTATCGATATCCGCTTGCGCCAATCCGAACCGGCTGCCGAACTCCACGGCCGACAACCATTTATGAAAATTCGGTGACGTGGGGTCCCCCAATTCATTCAGGTATTGCTGCAGAGCCTGCTCTTGTTCGGGTGGTCGCTGGAGTTGCAGCAGCATGTGCTCAAGCCGCGTGCTGCCTGCCACCGCGCCACGGTCGTTCCCAGGATTTGCTTCCGGCCGGGTGTTTCCTTTCAATGTGGTGAATGTCTGCTCGTTCGCTGCTCCCGAAAGCAGCCTCCGCGCGTGCCGCCCCGCTTGCGCGTGGGCCGTCGTTGCAACTAATAAAAAAATTGGTAAATAGATGTGACCGTTCCGTTTACGGCGCATATGACTCCTGGCTGTAAGTGCCGGCTTCTGTGAGCTGTAGGCGAGCGATGTTGGTGTTAAGACGAAGAATATTCCTGACTACACCCCGGAAGCACAATTCGAGTTTCGGCTTACCGGTTAAAGGTGTCAAGAAAAAGCCTTTATGACAATTACTTGGAAGTACTGAAACTAGCTCTCCTTACCGGAACGGGGGAATACCGGATCGCTCACTATTTCCAGTAAAATTGTGACGTGTCATCCTCTTTTCGGATGGAAACGCCGGCCGTCTACCGAGGCGTCAAGGACCTCATCGCCCCGGCACTCATCGCCGTGGGTGTTGTCGCTATCATTTGGTTATTTACCAATCACATGAGGCCGGAATGGGACATGGCGTATTACATCGACATGGCCGCGAACGGCATCGTCGGCAATGGCCACTTGGCTGCTCCTTTTGCTTACCGAATCGGCGCGCCACTCCTGGTTGGCGCGCTCGCCCACTTGACAGGCGTCGGGCCGGAACTTACATTTCGCATCTGTGACGCTATTTCTTGCGTCATTTTTGTTCTTAGCTGCTTTTATTTCGCCCGCGCGTTGGGAGCGAGTTTCTATGCGGCTGCGTTTTCGGGCATTATTCTTGCCCTGAACTTCAATGTTGTTAAGTGGACGCTTTTCTCCGGCACCATGGTGGATATCTATGCGTATCCATTCTTGCTGGCAGCGTTTTGGGCACTCCTCCGCGAGAAATTCTATTTATGCCTGCTGATCTCGTCGGTCGGTCTTCTTTTTAAAGAATTCTTACTGGTTCCTCTTTTTGTGCAAGCGGCAGCACTTCTACTCGAGCAACGACGCCTCTCGGACTGGAAACGTTGGGGAAAGCCTTTACTACTGAGCGGCCTTTCACTCCTTGTTTTTTTTGTGTTGCCGCGTCTGTTCATCCACGTCGCGCACACCTTCCAGGATATCGACCCTTTGAACGACCGATCCACTGTTCGTAGGCTCCTGACTTATCCCTTGAGCCGGAGGCACGATTTCAATATCCTTTTTGCCTACCTGGCCGGTTGGCTGCCTGTCCTGCTTCTGGCCTTGACGCCGGCACGCCTCCGACTGATCGCCGTTCAACTGCGCCCGTACCGCCTCACGCTGGTTCTTTTCATGGCGTTCCACTTCCTGCTCACGATGTACGGCGGTACGAATATCAATATCTATATTACGTACTGTGTCCCCATTCAGGTGGTGGTGCTCGTTATCCTCCTCGATCGCGCGGGCGTTCCGGTGTGGGAAATTTGCGCCGCAGTGTTAGTGGTATTTATTTTCAATCGCATCTGGAAGACCATACCTTTGCCGCAAAATGGCCTGGACACGTATCTCGATTTCTACGCCGGTTATTACATGCGAGTAAATTCTAGATCATTCTTTAGAATGGGTGAACTATTGACGTATATCATCGGATTTTCCGTGTTACGGTTTTCTGTTATTCGTTTTTCAGGAGCGCAGACCGGCATCCCCTCCGAGTCGCAACCCCGTCCCTTGGTTCGAAGCGGAGGTAACAGCCTGGTCGGGCTGGACGAACTCTGATGCGAATCTCTGTAGTGGTTCCGGTTTACAACTCCGAGCACACCCTGCGCCCGCTTGTCGCCGAAGTCCGCTCGGCCTTAGCGGGATTGAGCTTCGAGCTGATCCTGGTCAACGACGGCAGCCGCGACAAGAGCTGGGATGTCATTCGTGACCTTTCTTCCGAGTGCAGCTGGATCCGCGGCTTCGATCTGATGCGAAACTACGGCCAGCACAACGCACTGTTGTGCGGCATTCGCGAAGCCCGTTACGAATGTGTCGCCACCATCGATGACGATCTGCAAAATCCCCCGGCCGCTATCCTCACCCTCATCGATAAGCTCGCAGACGGCTACGACGTCGTCTATGGCACGCCCATTCAGCAGGCCCACGGCCTCATGCGCTACCTCGCTTCCCGCATCACCAAAGTGGCTCTCCAAGGCGCGATGGGCGCCGAAGTAGCCCGGAATATCAGCGCCTTCCGTGTATTCCGCACGCAACTGCGCGATGCCTTTGCCGGTTACGGGAGTCCTGACGTTTCCATTGATGTCCTACTCACCTGGGCCACACAACGGTTCGCCTCCGTTCGTGTGGAGCACCGGCCCAGAGCCGCTGGAGTTTCGAATTACACCATCAGGAAGTTGATCGTCCACGCCTTGAACATGGCCACCGGATTCAGTGTTGTTCCGCTACAGCTCTCGAGCATACTCGGTTTTGCGTTTACGTTATTCGGCTTCTTCGTGCTGGCCTTAGTGCTCGTGCGATATATCATCCAGGGAGGCAGCGTTCCCGGATTTGCCTTTCTTGCATCGATTATTGCGATCTTTTCGGGCGCTCAGCTCTTTGCCCTCGGCATCATCGGTGAATACATTGCACGCATGCACGTACGGGCAATGAATCGTCCGTCCTATGCGCTCAGGGATACAATCTCGGGCGAGGCGGGCGCATCCGCTGCTCCGGCTGACGTTTTTCCGTCCATCGAATGCCTTCCTTAACGACCCAGACCTGGATCCGGTCCGGTTATGAAACGGTTGGCACGGAGCTCCAGGCAGGCAACCATGCTTTGGGACGGGTCAGCCTGCTTCCCTGGGACACCGAAACCTTCGGGTTCCCGGTCGGAACCTACGAGACACACGCGGACCAACTGGACCCCGCTCTGCAACCGGATTTCGTCAAACTGTTTCATTCCTGGACGCTGCGTTCCGGCGTTTTGCTTTGTTCTTGCTCCATCCCCTTCGGCAATGCTTTTTGGAAAGCGTTTTTGATCGAACGTGGCTTCCGTTTCGTCGACCTCTCGCTGCGAGCCTCGTTGAACGGCCTGCGCTCGGCGCCTCTGCCGCCCTCACGGCGCATGCTGAGGAAGGCGGAAGCAAAAGATTGGGAACTGGTCGCGGAGATCGCGGCCGGCTCTTTTCGTCACGGGCGCTACCATGCGGATCCGTTGTTTCCGCAGGAACTTGCGAACCGCCGCTATCGTGATTGGATGAAAAGAGCGCTTTCCGGCGAAAAGCCGGCCGACCATGTCTTTATCCTGGAAGAAGCTGGATCTGTCGCTGGCTTCTATCACGTGACGGTCGAGGACGGTGTTGCGGATCTGCGCCTGGCCGCGGTTTCTCCTGAATGGCAGCGGACTACGCTCGGTTTTGATCTCTACGTTTCTGTCCTCCACCTCCTGAAAGGGTGCGGCGTGCGCCGGGTCGTGACGAGCATTTCGGCCAGTAATACGGGCGTCTTGAATGTCTACTCCACCCTGGGTTTTCACTTTGCCGAGCCCGCGGCCATTTACCATTGGCACGCCCCGGGCTTTCCAAAAACCTGACCCCATGAACTTTCAACAAACTTCGCAGGTTGCCGTATGACGACCGGCTCCCCCCAGCCGAGCCTATCCATCGCTCTCCTGTCCACCTCCACTCTTCAATTTCTGGCTGTGGAATTAAAGCGGGAGCTTAAAGCCTGGAGCTGGCAGCCCACAATCTGGCAGTCCGGCTTTAACCAGTACCGTCAGGCGATCGCCGATCCGGACTCGGCTCTTTATGAAGCGCGCCCGGAAGCGGTGATCCTGCACCTCGATGGAGAAGACCTGTTTGCGGACGTTCTCAAAGATCCTTTCTCTTATCCCGACGCCGCACTCGCCGAACAGGTAAAAGCCGCGGCTAACGAACTCGAGCACTGGGTTCTGGAGCTACAGCGGAACCTACCGGCCAGTTTGATAGTTCTTAGTACTATTTCTCTGCCTCCCGTCCATGCCCTGACCGGCCTCGAATATCACTCGGCTTGGAACGTTACCGGGCTTGCGTTTCAGTTCAACGCTGAACTCGGACGGATCGCCCGGGCCCATGCGAACATCCTCGTGCACGATGTGGCCGCGCTGGTGAGCGATATGGGGTACCGAAACTGGTTTGATCCCCGGTTGTGGTATCTCGCCCGAAGCCGGGTGAGTTCAAAAGCGTGCAAAGCTTGCGCCCGCAGCCTTTGTGCTCTACTCCGAGCCTGGAAGGGACGTTCGAAGAAGTGCATCGCGCTTGACCTCGACGGCACACTGTGGGGAGGCATTGTCGGTGAAGACGGGCCTGCGGGAATCCTGGTCGGCGAAGAAGGCCTGGGTCTCGCCTACGCGGATTTTCAAGGCGAGTTACTCAATCTTTCCCGCAAAGGTGTTCTCCTTGCGATCTGCAGCAAGAACAACGAGGCGGACGCGCTCGAAGCCATCCGGACAAATCTATCCATGCGGCTCCGGGAAAACGACTTTGCTGCCCTTTCTGTCAACTGGAACGATAAGGCAACCAACTTGAAAGAGCTGGCCGCCGCCCTCAACATCGGCCTGGACAGCTTCGTTTTTATTGACGATAACCCGGTCGAGCGATCTCTCGTTCGCGCGACTCTCCCCGAGGTCTACGTTCCCGAATGGCCCCAGGATCCAAGCGATTACAAGGCCGCGCTCCTCGACTTAGCCTCCGAGCAGTTTCCCAGGGCCACTCTCAGCCATGAGGATCGGAAGCGCACCTCGCTCTACCGAGCTCAGGCCGACCGGCAGGCTCTTGCCGCTGGGAGCGAAAGCCTCGAAGAGTACTACCGCTCGCTCGAAATGCGCGCCGTCCTCGGGCCTGCGGACCCAACCCTCTTCCCGCGAATCGCTCAACTGACCCAGAAAACGAACCAGTTCAACCTCACAAGCCGCCGCTACACGGAGTCCGAAATTGCCGGTCTTGCGAGCAGCCCAGCGGCACTCGTTTCTTGGCTCAGGGTTCGCGACCGCTTTTCCGATGAGGGGATTGTGGGAGTTCTGATTGCCAGGCAATTGAATCCGGCTTCCGCCTGGGTCATCGATACTCTTCTGCTGAGTTGCCGGGTGATCGGCCGTCATCTGGAACGCGCCCTCGTCGCCTGTGCCTGTACGATATTAAGGGAACGGGGCGCGCGGGTCATCATCGGTGAGTTTGCGCCGACCAAGAAAAACGCCATCGCCTCGCGCGTGTACCCCGATCTCGGCTTCACATTGTTGTCCGAATCGGAAACGCTTACCCGCTGGCAGTTTCCGCTCGACGAGCAGGAAATCGCTGTGCCCGACTGGATTAGCCTGGAGATGCACCATGAACTGTCAAATGCTTGATCCTCGTTTGGTCGCACTGATCTCGGATGTGTTTGGCATACCTGAGGAGGACGTGACACCTGAGTCGAGCAGTGAGAGTATCCCCGACTGGGATTCCGTTGGTCATCTCCGCTTGGTTATGCGGCTCGAAGAGTCTTTTGGGTTGCGTTTTCCGACCGCGGATATACCGAAATTAGTCTCCGCGGCGCAAATTCAGGAACGCTTGAACCGGCTTGGAATAGCCGCTAAATGAAAACTAATGTTTCCGGCTGCGTCGATGGTAACCCAATGGAAAGAACGTACTAACCCGTTTGAAATCGAAGTAATATCCCTTTGCTTTCATGGGATGATCGCGATGGTTCTGGTACTTTCGCAGTGCGCTTTTCGGGTCCAACTTAGGCGATTATTGATGTAAGATTTCAAAAGATGTCCGCGAATCTCATTGGTGTGCCGTACAACCATGGTCGCGTTTCATCCACCGACGGCATTTTCGATGATTCGAATCACTTCAACGGTCGAATTCCGGGATTACACAATACCGGCATACTTTCTCGAGTCAGCTTAGCTTTTCTCCATTATCAATATGTCGTTTTCGGGCTAATCATCTTTTGGGTCGTTTTTGATATGACGGCGGTAGCCCTGCATACGCCGTTAGGCACGGACGAACTGATGGCGCGGGTCTCGGCCGAGTCATCAAGCATGAGCCGCATGCTGACATTGCTGCGCGACCAACCCGTAAATGTAGATGCACCCGTTTTTCCGATACTCGCTTACCTGGCGGCCAAGCTGCCGCTGCCAATCGACTTCGCGATTCGTGTTCCCGCCATCCTGGCGATATGTGTTGCCGTTTTTGCCATTTTTGCTTTGGTGAGAGACCAGTTGGGTGTCGCTCAGGGTTTTCTTGCGGCGACATTTTTATCGATAAACGCGTTCACTCTGTTTGGGGCGCGCGCCAGACCCTACGCATTCCTCCTTGCGGCGGTTGCTCTCGTCCTCTTTTGCTGGCAGCGTGCCATAAGAACTAACGGCAAACGCCGGGTGTGGCTCGTAGCACTCTTTTGTTCCTGTGCACTGGCATTGCTATCGCATTACTTTGCCGCCGTCTCGATCTTCGCGGTCGTAGTGGGCGAGATCACGCGTGGTTTCCTACGGCGCAAGATGGACTGGCCCGTGCTCGTTGCTATTTCGCTCGCTGGCTTGGCTTTTCTTCCTGTTTATCTTACGTTCGCCCCAGCCGGTCAGCCCTATCGCGCGCACCCGTTCGACCGGCTGTTCGGACTTGACCTCATCCAGACTTATATCCAGACTGTCAACTTTCATGGCAGCCTTACTGCCATGGCCATGGCCGGCTTGGCCGCGCTCTTCGGGGCCCGCAAGAAAAAACATAGCTCTTTGTCTGCACCTATTTGGGTGGCGGCCGTGTTGTTGACTGTCGGCCCTCTATTTTTGTTTGCGGCCGGCCAGATCTACACCCACACTTATGCGACCCGCTATGGCATTTGCGCCGTCATCGGAACCGTGTTAATCCTCTCGGCAATTGTAAATTTCATCGCCGGAGGAAACCAGAAAATCGTGCTGCTGGCATGCATCGTAACGTTTGCGTTCGACCAGGGCAAATTCGTCACTCTTTCTCGCCAGCCGGATTATGCTCCCGCTTCGCTGTGGGCTAACTCAAGCCCCAGACTCCTCGATCAACACCCGAATCTGCCGTTGATTACTCCTGACTTCGATTATTGGATGCGAATTCAGTTTTATTCTCCCTCATGGCTGTCTTCCCGGGTCATCATGATGACCAATCCGCAATCAATGCTGAAATTTCGAGACAGCGAGAATCCCGCTTTGGCTACCTTGGCTATTCATCGCTGGACCGGTTGGCCGCTGGTCGATTACTACGAGTTCACAAAATCCCACCGCCAGTTCCTCATGTATGGAGAGTACTGGCTTTACGACGCCCTGCACCAGGATCATGCCAAGATCCGCCTCCTCGATTACCTGGGGCCGTACCGTCTTTATCTCGTCGAACTTCCGCAGACTTCTCCGCTAAACCAGCTCGACAAGGGGCGGCAATTACCTTCTTCGTCCAAAAATCTGTTGTCTTTCAATCACGTACCGGAATAATCGGCAAATGATCAACGAACTGCAAAGCATCGGCGCGTCCGCGACGACGATGAAGCCCGTGAACGAACATCGAGAGAATCGGAGCCAGAACGCCTCCTCTTGGCTTCCCTTGGCCGTGGTCATGGCGTGTACGGGCTTGCTCTTGATTACTTGGGCGTTTGCAGTACCGATCTTCGAATCACCAGATGAGCCTCATCATTGGAAAAACGCGGAGTACATTCATTCGCATTTCGCCCTGCCTCCGTACACGTCTGACTTCTTAGAGGCTCCTCAAGCTCCTCTGTACTACGTGCTGGTTGCGCCGCTTGCTTCCTCATCAGCCATTCCGCCAATCCTGAAGCACAAGGATAACGAGCGCGCTCTTGGATACCCTTTGGCTAATATTCCTGGGTTTCAGGTAGCTGTGCCGTGCTGGCCCCATTTCTTTGCGAACTGCCCACAGGATTTACACCGTTATTGGCCCATTCGACTAGTCCGTTTGGCGACCGGTCTGTTCGCCTTGATCGCGGTTCTCTTCACCGCACTAGCCGTCCTCGAGATAACCGGTAGTCAATGGAGCGCGGCCACAGCTGCCGCTCTGATCGGATTTCTCCCCCAATTCGACTTCCGCGGCGCGAGTGTCAACAACGATCCAGCGGTGGTCTGTTTCTCTGCAATAGTGACATACTTCATAGTGCGGATGGCCATGCGCGGCTTTGAGCGTACCCCTGCTGTGTGCGCCAGCATCGCTCTGGGACTCGCGTTTTTATCAAAGATCAGCGCCGCGGTCTTGGTACCTGTATTCCTCGCTTCTATCCTTATCGTTTCGCCGGACTGGCGATGCCGAATCCGGCGATCCTTGTTGCTTCTGATATCAGGAGCGATAATCCTTCCTTGGCTCGTCAGAAATCAGCTTGTTTTGGGAGACTTTCTCGGTACCAAGAAAATGGGGCAAATGGTGCCAATGATGCGATTCCCGCGATCCATTACGGATCCTTACTTTCACACTACATTCCTGCAGCTTACATCCCGCTCGTTTTTCGGCTATTTCGGATGGCTGACGATAAAGATGCCGGGACTCACATACCGGATCTATCTGTTGATATTTGTCGTTGCTGCGGCTGGCGTGGTTTTGATTCTCTTGCGAAGAGGCAAAAGCATCCGGGTTGTCTTCCTGTTGGGCAGCGTCGCAATCTTGAGTTTCTGCTTCCTGCTTTATGCAAGCTTAAATTATCCCCAACCTCAGGGCCGACTGTTGTACCCAGCCCTAAGCGCAATAATGATATTGGCAGCTGTGGGTTTGGGGGCTATCTTATCCTTGCGGAAGTATATGGCGGTTACGGTTGCGCTCGTTTGTCTGTCGATCAATGTATATGCTCTCACCCGGATCATTTACCCTCTATATTGGCTAGACAAACCCACGTGCTGGAGTTGCGCTGAGAGATGAGGGCATCAGTCCGATCTCTGAAATTGCTCTCCATTTGAGCGCGTCGCCCTGAACTGAACCCATGTTATGAGTCAAGCAGTTAAGGAGTTGATTTCTGCCCGGAGTGTCGTGCGCCCCGCTATTCGCCCGAAGTGGAATACTGATTCGGAGAAGGAAACGGAGAAACTATGGCAAGGCGGAAGTTCACGGGAGACCAAATAGTGACGGTCGGAGATCAAGTCTCAAAATGCAAGGGGTCTCCGTTGAGCGTAGCCTTGATTTCTGCCATTTGGCAGTCTCACTGAACTGCTTTGCGGCATAATAAACACTTACGAAGAGTGCAACGTTGACGGCGTCGTTGCGTCACTCAAAACCACTCGGCCCGCCGCTGTCTGGAATCGTATTGCGAACGGCTGCCCCGGCCATTTGCCTAGCTGCTGTTCTGCTCTTGCCCTTCCTCCACAACGCTTATACGATCGACGATCCTCTTTTTCTGCGTGAGGCTGAGCACACACTGCATGATCCGCTCCATCCGACTGCTTTTCCAGTCGTGTGGAACCGGGACATTGTGCTACGCGCATCCGCGTTCTTGCCCGGCGGACCGGTAGTTCCGTTTCTCTTGCTACCTGTCGTCATAGGCGGTGAGGCGGAGTGGATTGGACATGGCCTTCAGATCTTATATCTTGCAGTGACCGCTTGCGGAACCGTTCTCTTGGCCATGCGCTGTAATTTGACAGAAAAGCAAGCTAGTATGTGTGCGCTCATAACGGTCAGCACTCCAGCCGTGCTGGGGATGGCAGGCACGATCATGCCAGACATCGCGTCCCTCATGTTCACGGTTCTCGCACTCGAACGACTGCTGGGTTTTCGCGACGAGAGGCTCCTGTCATCCGGACTACTCGCTACCGTGTGGATGGTTGCTGCGGCTTTGACACGTTCTCATCTCCTTCTGCTCGTCGGGCCGGCGCTTCTCCTTCTCATCGATCGAAGCTCCGTACGTTGGTCATGGCAGGCCGGCAGGCGTCTTGCGCTTTCGATTTGGCCGGTGTTGGTGGCACCGCTCCTTTTCGTTTTGTTTCTACGGCTGACGAGTGATCCGCTCCGAGATGATTTAAACATCGTTCATGCACTGCGAACCCAGACAGACAGCTTTTATGTTCGGCGAAACGCAATCGCGTTTCTCGTGCATTGGGCCTTCGCGCTGCCGATGGCAATTCCCTACCTGCTTATCCGGGGACGTAACCTGCCCTGGCGTGCGTTCGGTGTTTTTTTGCCTTTCGCCGCCGTGGAATTGATACGCGATCTGCTTGGACGGTCTACTCTACCCTTTTGGATCTGGGGTGCCGGTCTTCTATCAGCCCTGATGTTATTCGATATGGTGTTACAGGCATGCCGGACGCGTGACCGCACGCGCTTATCGTTGTGCGCGTGCCTGTTCCTTGGGCTTGCAGCATTGGCGTACGTTCACCTTCCCTGTAAATACCTCATTCCTTCGGTTCCAGCAGCAGCAATTCTGCTGGTTTTGGCTGCGCCCAGCGTGGGGCCGAGATACTTTGCGGTGGTTGTGGCTCTCATCGCTGTCGGCGCGGCAGAAGGGGTGCTCCTCCTCCAAGGCGAGAAGACACTTGCGGCATCAATGTACAATGCCGTCAATACCCTTGTTAAACCGCACATACAAGCTGGACAGACCGTATGGTACGCGGGGCACTGGGGTTTTCATTGGTACGCTGAGCACGCTGGTGCACGACCCTTGACGTTGAACGCTCCCTTCCCCCATCGCGGTGACATCATCGTTGTCAGTCGAGCTGACGAGCCACACGCCTTGGAGGCAGTCTCCCGTCGAAAACTGCTGCAAGTGCTTGTAGAAGCGAAGCCTAGCATACGAATCATGGATCCTAACTCTAGAGCGGGATTCTTTTCAAACTACTGGGGGGCACCTTTACCGCTAGGATGGGGTTCGACGCCAACGAATCGCTTCGAACTGTGGCGCGTCGAATGACGATTTGTTTCGGCTTCAGCTAATGCAGTTGCCCGAGCGTGTATTCGAGCGCCGCATATGCTTCCTGGTAATCGTATTTGGCATTTAGGTTCTCCACCTCTGCTGTGGTCTGCCCAAGCTGCGCCTGGCTCAGTTCCACTATCGAGGCCAGCCCTAAATCATACCTGCCCTGCGCGAGCTGAAGGGCCAGGTTCGACTGCTTCAGCAATTGCTCCGTCGCAGCAATCGCCTGGTACGAAGTCTTCGCGCGTTCCCACGCGGTCCTGACATCGCGCGCCACGCGATCCTCTAAATCCCGCCTCCGTTGCCGGGTCGCTTGCAATTCATATTCCGCTGCTTGCCTCCGCGCACTAAACGCGAATCCGTTGAAAATCGGAATTTGGAGATTCAATGCGAGGGCTTCGTAGGTCGACGGAATCCCCGGATTCGCATTCCCCGGCTTGATATAGGGGAGCGTCCCGCCAACCGCATCAAACGTCAGGTTGGGACGCTTCAAATCGCGTTCCGCGCTTGCAAATTTCTGGGCGGCTTCCGTTTGCAGCTCCAGACTTCGAAGCTCCGGGCGACTTCGAAACGCTTCGTGTATCAGCTCATTCTCATCGCCGGGCGGCTCAGGAGGCATCGGTTGGTCGGTCAACTCGTACTGGATTGCCGCCTGCGTTCCCAACGCCTGTCCCAGAGAGGCAAACCCGCTCTGCAGCCGATCCTGCGCTCGCAACAGCATCAGCTTCGCATCGGCCAGATTCACATTCGCAAAGCTCAGGTCGACATCGGATTTCAGCTTGTTCTTCGTCAGCTCCGAAACCTGATCAACCACAGTCTGACGCGCGTTTACCGTCGCTTGCGCCACCTTCACAATCTGCTCCGCGAGCAAGACTTCGTAATAGGCCTGATCGACTCCCAGAACGACGTCGTACCGCGTCGCCTGATAGTCTTCCCTACTCGCCTGTGCCTGCAACTCCGAGTTCGCGACTAAGTTGCGAGTTCGGCCGAAATCACTTACCAGCTGAGACAGCGTCAAACCAGCTCCAGTGTGATTGAATAACCGCGGGTCATTGATCACACCCGCGCCGATACGCGAATTCGTTTGTGCCTGGGCGCCCGTTATGTTGCCGTTCACCGTCGGATAATAAGCCGATCTCGCTTCCCGCGTCAGCTGCCCTGCCCTCAGGGACAAAGCTTCCGACGCTAAGACCTGCGGATGATTCTTCAACGCCATCGCTCGAGCCTGGGCCAACGTAAGCGGAGGATTCGCCTGCTGGGCGTTCAGAGATAACGGCCCCGCGCTAAACAGCAGCAGTAAGAGACTACATCGGCAATTCTTCATGAACATCTAAGCAATCCGGCCAGAGTCAACAGGCGCAGGCTGCTGCCGCTCTTTCCTGCCGTAAACGAGCAAATAAGCAGCAGGCACGATGAAGACTGTAAAGACGACCGAAGTCGTCAATCCGCCGATGATGGCCCGCGCCATCGGCGCATATTGTTCGGCGCCCGCGCCCAGTTTCAATGCCATCGGAATCATCCCGATGATCGTTGCGAGCGAAGTCATCAGAATGGGCCGTAAACGGACCCGGCAGGCCTTGATGACGGCTTCTCTTACCGTCAGGTGCTCTTCCTGCTCCAGCTTGTGGGCGAAATCGACAATCAGAATGCTGTTTGAGTCCGCAATTCCTATCAGCATCAGTACGCCCATCAGCGACATCACGTTAAGCGTCGCGCCCGTCAGCGGCAGAATCACTAGCACGCCGATGAATCCCATTGGGATCGCGAGCATGATCAGGAACGGATCAATGAAAGACCGGAATTGTGCGGTCAAAATCAGGTACAGCAAAATGAAGGAAAGCACAAACCCGATTCCGAAGCTCTTGAAAGACTCGTTCATTCCTCGAACCATGCCGCGAAGATTCACGCGCATATTCTTCGAGAGCTTCATGTCGTTGACCAGCTGATTGATCCGGCTCGAAAGCTTGCCCAGATCTTCGCCGCGAGGCGTCACATATACGTCTGCTGCCCTCTGAATCTGGTAGTGGTCGACCTCTGTCGGTGTTTGCAATCGAGTCAGTTTGACAACGGAATCAAGCGTCGTCGGCTGCGCGAGGTTAGGGGCCTTAAGCGGAATATTGGTCAGGTCGATGCTGTTGTGAATGGCTCCTCGGCCGTGCTCCGGGTATTGCACTGTCAGGAAATAGTCGTTTCCGGTTTTGTAATCCACCCAGTAGTTGGGCGCAATCATCGTGTTCGAATTCAAAGCGGTTATCACGTTGTCGACAATCTCTTTCTGCGAAAGCCCCAACTCTCCCGCGTGAACCCGGTTCACATCCATCCGGATTGCCGGATAATCTAAGTCCTGCGGAATGTAAACTTGCCCGACACCGGGCAGCTGGCGGATCTTTGCCGCCAACAACTGGGCTGCTTCGTAATCGTCGTGATAATTCCTCCCGCTCACCTGAACATCAATCGGTGCAGGCATGCCGGCGTTCAAAATCGCGTCTTCCATCGAACCGCTCGACATAAACGTTCGCAGTTCCGGATAGGTCTTTCCGATGGCATGACTGACCCGGTCCATATACTCGAAGCTGCTCAACTGATGATCGTCTTGAAGCTGGGTCTGCATGGTTGCCGTGTAGGCGCCGGAGTTGCTCGTATACAACGCCGAAAAGTCTGGAACGACGCCGATGTTCGATACGTTCATCCGGAAATCGTGAGGACGAATTGTCTTTTGGATCAGCTGTTCTACTTTCGCCACGTAATCGTTCGTGACATCGATCCGTGAGCCGGTAGGCGCCTTGAGATTAATCGTGAACTGTCCGGCATCAGTCCGGGGAAAGAACGCCACGCCGATAAACGGGTAAATCGCAAAGCTCAGCAGAAACACGGCGGTCAGTCCAACAACTGTAAACACCGGACGATTGAGCGCGCGGCGCACCCACTTCTCATACGTATCCAGAAGTTTGTTAAATACATTATTGAAGTGGCGGTTGAACTTATCCCACCGCGACATACTCGGCGTAACCTTCTGCCGCACATGTTCGCGATGCCATTCTCCCTGATCGTGTTCTCCGATCTCTGGCTCGCGTGCCCCGGTGCTTTCCCCGTGATGACTGACCTTCAGGAATTTCGAGCAGAACAGAGGAATCACCGTCATTGCAACCACAAAGGAGATCAACAACGATATGCAAAAAGCCAGTGCCAGCGCCGAGAACAAGAACTTACTCACACCGTACAAGAATGTGACGGGGAAAAAGTCAACCACGTCTACCAGCGTCGCGGCGAGCACGGCTAGCGTCACTTCTGATCCGCCGAGTTCAGCGGCAATCCGCGGCACCTCGCCCAATTCCATATGCCGGTAGATGTTTTCGAGCGAAATCACCGAGTTGTCGATCACGCGCGAAAATGCAAGCGCCAGGCCGCCCAGGATCATCGTGTTGACTGTGCTGCCCATCATGAACAGAACGACAAAGGTGGCGAGCGCCGAAAGCGGAATGGAAAGTAGCACCGCTCCGGTTGCGCGCACGCTTCCGAGGAATAACAGAATCATGATGCTGGTCAGCACCAGCCCCATCAGTCCTTCATGCAGAACGGTTTTGATCGCTTCACGCACGAACGTAGACTGGTCGAAAAGCACATCCGTTTTGAGTTGTGGCGGGATGTCCACCAGCCGCTTGAGCAGCGAGCGAACTCCCTCAACAACCCGGATCGTGTTCGTATCACCGCCTTGCTTCATGATCGGGATGTAAGTCGAGCGCTGCCCTCCCACCCGGACGATGTTGTACTGAATTTGGCTCGCATCTTCAGCCTTCCCCACGTCCCCGATCGAAACCCACGAATTCCCAACGGTTTTGATGGGAACGGAGTTCATCTCTTTCATGTCCGGAATGAGGCTGTTCGAGTACAAGTAGTAGTCGTACGGCCCCATCTTTACGTCGCCGGCGGGAAGAATAAGATTCTGGTTGTTTACCGCATTCACCACATCCATGGGGCTCATCTGCCGCGACATCAGTTTGTACGGGTCGACGTAGACCATGATCTGCCGGTATTTGCCCCCGAACGGCGGAGGAATTTCCGCTCCCGGTATAACGGCAATCTGGTTCCGGATCGTGAACTGCGCCTGGTCATGCAACTCGGTTTCGTTGAGCCCCTGCCCATGAACCGCAACCAGGCAAACCGGCTGGCTCGATGCATCAAATTTCAAAACAAC
>JAFAUR010000743.1 GCA_019243205.1 Acidobacteriaceae bacterium
GTGCGGCAGCGGTCGCGCAGACTGTCCATCGCTGCTCGCGAAAGCGGCTCGAAGTTCTGAGCGATCTTCAGGTCCTGGACCGCGATCTCAAGCTTGTCCATCCCGGTGATCGTGCTCGCAACCGGCAGGCTCATGGCGTAGCGTAACGATTCTTCGGCCGTCAGCACACCAGCCTTAATTGCCGGTCCCGCACCGCCCATCGGCTTCATTCCAAGCGGGGCGATACCTCGGTTGATCAGTTCCGGAAGCACAAGGTTCTCAAAGCTGCGGAACGTAGCGTCGAACGCGTTGAGCGGCATCTGCACCGCGTCGAACGGGAAACCGGTGCGAAGCATCGCGAGATGGATATTCGGATCCTTATGGCCGGTGAATCCGGTGAAGCGAACCTTTCCGTCTTTCTTGGCCTGGAGCAGGGCTTCCGCGGCGCCGTTCGGGCGAATGAAAAGCTGCGGATCATTCTCGAACGAGACGCCGTGGATCTGCCACAGGTCGAGATGGTCTGTTTGCAAGCGAGCAAGCGATTCGTCCAACATCTGCATGGCAACACCTTTGTCACGCCCGTGGGTGCAAACCTTGGTCATCAGGAAGACTTGCTGGCGCTTGCCCTTCAGAGCTTCGCCCAGCCAGATCTCGGACTTCCCGCGATGGTATTCCCAGCAATTATCAAAAAAGGTCACGCCACCATCCACAGCCGATGCCACGATCCTTTTCGCGGTATCAAGATCTTCGGCGTCCCCGAGATGATGACCACCGAGGCCGAGCGCCGAGACTTCCACGCCCGTCTTTCCAAATTTTCTTTTGGGAATCTCACCGGTCTGTGCCATTGAAAGCTGATTGCCGCTTACTAAGTGATCTGACGATTCAATCGGAAGTTACGCGACAGGTAAAAAGCCCAGTATCCAGCAAGTAGAGCGCCCACGACGCTGTTTGCTCATCGCAGGCAACCTACACTCTTTTAAGGATCTAAAGTGAGTTTTTCAGCGTGACTCATCAAGCACAGCTCATCTTCGTTCTGCTTCTGCTCTTCGTGGTCGGATTCGGCACGCTCGCGCAGCGCCTGCGCGTGCCGTATCCGATCGTGCTGGTCTTAGCGGGCCTATTGCTGAGCGTGTCCACAAAGCTGCCACACGTTGCGCTCGATCCAGATTTCATCTTCCTGGCGGTGCTTCCTCCCTTGTTGTTCGCAGCCGCCTACGAGACGTCGTGGCGAGAGTTCCGATTCAACCTGGTTAGCATCCTTTCGCTCGCGTTTGGCCTGGTGACCTTTACGGTTCTAGGGATCTCGTTAGCCGCACATTTCCTGTTGCCCGGTTTCGATTGGCGCCTTGGCCTTGTACTGGGGGCTGTTGTCGCTCCTACCGATGCCGTTGCGGCGACCGCGATCGCGCGGCGAATCGGATTGCCATCCCGGATCACGGATGTGCTCGAAGGCGAGAGCCTGGTCAACGACGCCACCGGCCTTCTGGCTTTGGAACTCGCAACGGCATTAATTGTAACCGGGCAAATGCCGTCGTTTGGAGAAGGTGTGCTCCGGTTGCTGCTGCTTGTCGGCGGCGGCATAGGCGTCGGACTCGTCGTCGCCAGGCTGGTGTACCTGTTCGAGCGCCGGCTTGATAACACTCCCATTGAGATCACGCTCAGCCTTGTAACTCCTTACGTCGCATATATGGCTGCGGAAGAGATCAGGGCGTCCGGAGTTCTGGCGGCCGTCGCGGCGGGGCTGTACCTGGGGCGAAAGGGCTCTTATATCTATTCGTCTAGCGTACGACTCGAGGCGGTTTCGGTCTGGAGAACACTGACCTTTGTATTGAATGGTGTGGTATTTCTGCTCATCGGGCTGCAGCTTCCCTACATTCTGGCCGGAATCGGAAATGTCACGATCAAGCAACTGTTCATCGATGCGCTGGAGCTTTCCCTAGCCGTCATCGCACTCCGGCTGATGTGGGTCTTTCCCGCCGCGTACCTGTCGTACTACATTCGCCGGCACCTGTCTCACCAGCAGGTGGAAACGCCTCCGGCTCGAGCAATCTTTGTAATCGGTTGGACTGGTATGCGCGGTGTCGTCTCCCTCGCGGCAGCGATTTCCCTCCCGGCAATGATGGCGAACGGACAGCCTTTTCCAAGCCGCAGCCATATCATTTTTCTCACGTTCGCCACGATTCTGGTCACCTTGGTCTTGCAAGGTCTCACTCTGCCAGGTTTGATTCGGGTGCTTGGACTGGCCGGCTCGGACAGAGCAGACGAGGAAGAAGTGGAGGCGCGTACCGAAATGATCAAGGCCGCGATGGCTCGCTTGGAGGAATTGCGCGAAAAGAACGGCGCCGACTTCGAAGCGATCTACAACGAGCTGTGGCGCATCTATCATCGGCGGCTAGAAGCGGTGTGTGACAGACATTGTGAGCAGAGTGAGAACGCCTCGGAGGTATCTAGAGCGCAGGCGCGCTACACAGCCGCTGCTCGCGAGCTGCGCGAAGCGGAACGATCTGCCGTGCTCGCCTTGCGAAACAGAAATGTAATTGGGGACTCTGTGCTTCGCGAGTTAGAACGCGAGCTCGATTTAATGGATGTCCGATACACACCGTGAGCTAGCAAGTCGCGGCGGACGAAATCAAACCGGGGATTTCGAAGCAGTGAGGAGCGTTGTGGCCGCCATTGGATTTCCCCACCAGAATCTCCAACCCAAGCGCCGCCGCTTTACGTCCGACGCGCCGAGCGTCCGCAAAGCGTCCGCATATACGAGAGTGGCACGGATGTCTGCGATCACGATTCTGCCTCCGGGTTTGATGACCCGGAACCCTTCGGAAAGTGCCCGTTCGCGATCGGCGTTTGACCGGATGTTGTGGACGGCCATGCTCGAAACCACCAGATCGAACGTTGCACCCGAGAATGGAAGCGCTTGCATGTCAGCGGTCTCGATGTGCACGCGATCGCTCACGCCTTCGAGCGATGCGTTGCGAAGCGCAACATCTCTCGCATTCCCCGACTGGTCCATCCTGCTCCAGATGTCGACACCTGTTACCCGACCGGTGGTCAATCTCCGTGCTACGGCCGTCAGCACTGCGCCACGACCACATCCCATATCCAGCACCATCTCGTCGCCGCACAGGTGAAGATCGTCCAGAATCCGCTCCCATTCAAGAAATTTGCCACGCCGAGTGGTATAAAAAAAGCTCGCGGTATTGGCCAGGAAGAATACGAAATAGAACGTGATAGTAACGAACACGTAGGTTTGCAAGCGCGACGCAATTACCGCGCCAACGCCGCAGGCGATTGCTAAACATCCGAATATCACCAACGCGTAGGGCGCATCATAGCCGTATTCGCCGCGTGGCATGGGTCGTTGATGATACCACGTCCGAGTGGTTCGCGGACTCAGGATGATGGCCTGTGATCAACAGTACGTGCTGCAACAACCTGGTGTTACTCACCACCGCTAAAATGACTGCTGCATGCGCCGAACATTCGTCGGACTACTCCCTTTCGCGCTTTCCTTTACTGCTTTCTCTGGTTCGATAGATAAGGACATGTTTGCAGAGCTCCGGTGGCGCCTGATTGGGCCTTTCCGCGGCGGTCGAACCGTGGCGATCAGCGGCGTCGTGCAGCAGCCCAATGTCTTTTATATGGCCCCGAACAATGGTGGCATCTGGAAGACAACCGATTACGCGCATACGTGGACACCAATCTTTGACGGACAGGACACGGGTTCGGTCGGCGCGATTGCGGTCGCTCCGTCTGATCCAAATGTGATCTATGTCGGCAGCGGTGAAGGCCTGCAGCGACCCGATCTGTCGGTCGGAGACGGTGTGTATAAGTCCGAAGATGCCGGAAAAACATGGGTGCATCTCGGTCTACGGGACGGATACCAGATCTCGTCGATGATAGTCGACCCTCACGATCCGAACCGATTGTTCATCGCTGTCCTCGGTCATCCGTATGGGCCGAATAAAACGCGGGGAGTTTTCCGGTCCGTTGACGGTGGAGACTCATTTGATCAGGTACTCTTCAAAGAAGAAAACACCGGGGCTGTTCAAGTTGCATTCGATCCGGTGAATTCGCAGATCGTGTACGCAGCATTATGGTCCGCAAGGCAGGCTCCCTGGGAAGTCGGGGCTTCTTTCAACGGCCCAGGAAGCGGACTGTTCCGGTCGACCGATGGCGGGAACTCATGGAAACAGCTTGCGGGCGGCTTACCGACATTCGCGGGAGGATTGGGACGAATCGGGTTTGCGATTGCACCAAGCGATTCGCGACGAATGTACGCGCTCGTAGATGCGCAGCCGGCTTACGGAGGATTGTACCGATCGGATGACGCCGGGGAGAACTGGACGAAGGTCAATAACGAAGTTCGAATCTATGGCCGTGGATCAGACTTCGCGTGCGTCCAAGTGGATCCAGGTAACGCCGACAGACTGTACGTCGCCAATACCAGCACCTACCGCTCAGACGATGGAGGGAAAACGTTTCGTGCGATCAAGGGAGCTCCGGGAGGCGATGATTACCACTCCATCTGGATCAGTCCGACAAACCCGAACATCATGTTGCTCGGGGTAGATCAGGGCGCGACCCTGACCGTGAACGGAGGGCAGACCTGGAGCTCCTGGTACAACCAGCCGACGGCACAGTTTTATCACGTGATCACGGATAATCGCTTTCCGTACTACGTGTATGGCGCGCAACAGGAGAGCGGATCGGTCGGAATCGCAAGCCGCAGCGACGAGGGATCGATCTCATTTCGCGATTGGCGCCCGGTAGGAGTGGAAGAGTATGGATACGTCGCACCCGATCCACTTCATCCCGACATCATCTATGGCGGTAAGGCGACGCGATTCAATTGGATTACGGGAGACGTCCAGGATGTCAGCCCGCAGCCGCTGCGCGGACCCTATCGCTTCGTTCGGACCATGCCGCTCCTGTTTTCGCCAATCGATCCGCACGTTCTGTTCCTGGGGTCAAATGTGATCTTCAAGACCACCGACGGAGGTAACAATTGGACCACGATCAGCCCCGATCTGACACGAAAGAGCTGGGCTATGCCGGACGTCATCGCGGCGTTTGCATCTCAGGATCCGGAGAAAGGTCAGCATCGCGGCGTGGTTTACACCATTGCGCCTTCGCCCAAAGACGCTGCCATTATGTGGGCTGGAACGGATGACGGCCTGATTCACGTGACTCGCGACGGAGGAAAGCGATGGATTGACGTTACTCCGCATGAGCTGACCCCCTGGAGCAAGGTCTCGCTCATCGAGGCATCACACTTCGATACGGCGGAAGCGTACGCGGCGATCAACCGCTTTCGTCTGGATGACTTGCGACCACATATCTACCGCACGCGAGACGGAGGAAAGACGTGGACGGAAAGGGTCGCCGGATTACCTGAGAATGCGGTTGTGAACGCCGTACGCGAAGACCCGCGGGAAAGAGGGTTGCTGTTTGCGGCAACAGAGATCGGAGTTTTTGTTTCATTCGACGATGGCGACCGTTGGTCGAGGCTCCAGAATAATTTGCCCGTGACATCGGTCCGTGATCTTGCGATCCACGAAAACGACCTGGTTGCCGGCACTCATGGACGATCCTTTTGGATTCTCGACGACATCACGCCGCTGAGACAGATAGCTCGACTTTCTGCAGCTTCGCGGCCTTTCCTGTTTGCTCCCGCGAGAGCCATCCGATGGCGATGGAATCGAAATACGGATACTCCCTTGCCTCCCGAGGAACCTGCAGGCCAGAATCCGCCGGATGGGGCCATTCTGGATTATTCGCTGCCTGCTGAAACGGCAACCGTTGCTCTTGAAATCTACGATTCTCGAAACGCGCTGGTACGGCGTTACACGAGCGGAGACAAACCTGCGGCGACCGAGGAGGATCTTGAACGCGAGTTGAATGTACCGACGTATTGGGTGCGGCCAACGCGCATTCTTTCGCGGGCGGGAGGCGTCCATCGGTTCGTGTGGGATTTGCGGTACCCGCCCCCGGCGACCTTCGCGCATGAGTATCCGATTGCCGCGGTCTATCGCGATACGCCGCGCGTCCCGGAGGGCCCGCTAGTGATGCCCGGGACTTACACCGTCAAGCTGATTGCTGGAGATGCGGCCTCGATCGAACATTTGACCGTTGTCATGGATCCTCGCGTCAAGACACCGATTGCCGGATTGCAGCGACAGTTTGACATTGCGTTCCGGCTGTCAGCTCTTATGCGAGAAGATTTCGAAGCGCTCACAAACGCACGCAGCTTACGGCAACAGGTAAAGGCCACCCTCGACAGCGGACTTCCGGGGACCGTCGAAAAGACCGTCAGCGATTTCGACGCTCGGTTGGCTATGCTCGATGGGCAGACCGGTCGCGGCTCTCGAGGAAGCGATGATCTACGCAGCATGAATGCCGAGCTGGCACAGTTGTATGAGGTGATCGAAGGCTCGGATAATGCACCAA
>JAFAUR010000955.1 GCA_019243205.1 Acidobacteriaceae bacterium
AAGCTCTTCCCGGCGCCGGCGTCATCGGACTCAGCCGTGCCTGGCTCCTGGCTGGAGCGGCCGGCGTCATCGTAAGCGCCTGGCCTACTCCGGACGACGCAGGGTCCTTTTTTACAGCGTTCTACAACCATCTTCGTTCCAGCCCGGGCGGCCCTCTTGCAAAACGAGCGGCTGCAGCTTTAGCTCAGGCGCAACTCGATGTGCGTCGCATCCAGGGAGACAGCGCAAGTTCGCCCTGGGCCACCTATTCAATCATTTCAAAGGAGTAGCCCCGTTATGACGGCAACTACAGCACCGGATTCGACGGGTACGAACCCGGAAAACACTGAGGTCCAGGCGACGAACTCAACCCAGCGGACCACGCTCACGCCGGCCGAATGGGCTACGCTTGTCGATCAGATCAAAGCCGGAGAAGATGCCGGTATGGAAAAGCTCTACAAGCTTTTCAGCCGGGGCATTCGTTACTATCTATGCCGGCAGCTCGGGCCTCAAGAGCTCGAAGACAAGGTTCACGACACCTTCCTCATCGTCGTTAATGCAGTGAAACGCGGCGACTTACGTGAACCGGAACGGCTGATGGGCTTCGTCCGTACGGTGGTGCGACGCCAGGTAGCAGCCTACATCGAAAACGCAGTACATACGCGGCGGGAACAGACTGCGCTCGAGAACGGAATTACTATCGCCGATCGCAAGGAGAATCCGGAGCAGGAGGCAATTGTTCGGGAAAAAGCCGAACTGATGAAGACCGCCTTGGCTGCCCTGTCGAAGCGAGACCGCGATATCCTCGTGCGCTTCTACCTGAAAGAGCAACCGCAGGAACAGATCTGCCGGGAAATGTCGTTGACCGAAACGCAGTTCCGGCTCATGAAGTCGCGCGCCAAGGCGAAATTTGGCGAAATCGGGCGGAAAAAACTGGCCAGTAGCGGAATTTTCTCAGTTCTAATGAGAGCCCAAGTCAGTTAGTCACACCCGTATTACATGAGGAGCGCTGGACGAATGTCCTTAGATCAACTGCAGCAATCCGATTCCAACCTCGAACACCCCTCGGAGGACTCGCTTGAGCGCTTCCTCCTGCACCAAGCGAGTGATGCCGAACTGGAAACCGTCGAAACTCACATACTGGCCTGTGAATCGTGTGTGAATCGCCTCGAAAGTCTCGAAGTAGAGATCGCAGCCACGAAATTGGCTTTGGCTGAACTGCATCAGGAAAAGACGGCGAGGGAGTATGCGAAAGCGCAGAATCCGCGCAAATCGTGGTTCAGTATCAAAGGCCTTTCCTGGGCAGCAAGTGCAGCCGCGATTGCCCTGGGAGTCATTTCCCTTCCCTTGTTCAAACCTGCCGACGTGAACCTTGCCGCTTACCGGGGTTCGGAAACGACCTTTGTACCGGAATGGCGTCCGTTGCAGCTCCACGCCAATGCGACCGGCCTGGATGCAAAGGAAGTGGTCGCTGAAGTGGTCGACGCCGATGGAAGCCCGGTTTGGAAGGGCACGACATCAGTCGATGCCAATCACGCGGATATCACTTTGCCGCGCTTGACTCATTCCGGAAGCTACCTGTTGCGGCTGTATGCCGCGAACGGAAACGGCGACCCGCTGCGCGAGTTCTCTTTCCAGACGAAGTAGTTAAAAAACCCGACGGCGTAGCCGTTCGATAGTGAATTTGGCGGTGTCGGCCACGGCCATCACCGCCATCACTCCTGCCTGAACCGGATCGGTTACGACCAAGTCGGACGCGTCCGGCACACTCCCCGCCATATTCAAGCTGATCACCAGCAGGCCATCGCTTCTTACCTCGCGAACCGCCTGTTCGATTTCCCCGCCCATCAATGAACCTGCAAGCACCAGAGCACGCACGCGCGTAAGCCGCCGGACGGCACGCACCGCTGCAGCCAGGGTCTGTTCCCCAACCAGCGGAATCGTGTCGATGGAAATATGTTCGCCGCGAATATTGTGCCGGTCCGCTTCGGAAATCGCGCCCAGCGCGACCTGTCCTACCTGGGCGCCACCGCCCATGATGATGATGCGTTTCCCGTAAATTCGCCCCAGCGATTGAACCGTGCTGGCGGACCGTACCACCGGGAGCTGCTGCAATTCCGCAACGAGAGCATCGGTTTCTCCCGGCAAATCGAGCTCAAAGTAAATGCGTGTCCGTTGCGGCTCGTCTTCGACAATAGAAACCGAGCGGATGTCACCCGCGTGATCCGCTATGACCCCGGTCAGCTTATGCAGCACGCCGGGTTCGCTCACGGTTTCGAGCACGAGCCCGACTTTGCCGGTTTCACGTTCAGTCAGGCGGTGACCTCGTACTTCTTCAAAATCTCTTCCCAGATTCCGCGGCTCTTCAGCAGCAGTTCGACCACTTCCCGAATCGCACCCGAGCCACCGTGGGCTGCCGTGACGGCGCTTGCCGAGCTCTTCACTTCCGGCCTGGCGTTCGCCGTTGCAAAAGACAATCCGACACGACGCATGATGACCACGTCGGTCAGATCGTCGCCCACATAGGCTACTTCGTCAGGCGAGGCCTGAGACTCCTGCATGATCTGCTCGAAGAGCGGAATCTTTTCGATGTTCCCCTGAAAAATCCAGGTCATTTTGACCTGTTGCGCTCGTTCGATGGTCGCGGGCGAGTCGCGCCCACTGATGACCCCGGTTTTGATGTCGTACCAGTTCAGCCAACGCAGGGCAATTCCATCTTGAGAATCGAAGGCTTTCGTCTCGACCATTTTGCCCGTGCTATCGGGAACAAAGTAGAGGCGGCCATCCGTCAGCACGCCGTCAACGTCCATGAGCAGAATCTTGATCTTCGAGGCCAGCTGATGTAAGCGTTCTTCCGTAAGGGGAGCGTTCGGAGTCATATGTGTGAGGGCAGAAGAAAGAGCCTAGAATGTCGGTTTGACAGGCAATTTAGTAGAGCAGGTCAGGCAAGTACTCACTCGTTATAACATGGTGCCCCAGGGTGGCCGGATAGGAGTTGCGGTCTCAGGCGGCGCGGACTCGATAGTACTTCTTCACGTCCTGCACCGCCTCGGGATCGATCTGACGGTTCTTCACGTGAATCACAAACTGCGCGGTCCGGAGTCAGACCGGGACGAAGAATTCGTCCGAGACCTGAGTGCAGAACTCGGACTTCCGTTCTTTACCAGGCAGGCAGAACCGGGTGCCGGAAATCTCGAACAAGAAGCGAGGCGGGTACGACTCGGCTTGTTCGGCAAATGGATGGCCGAACTTGATCTGGCACGCATAGCCGTTGGACATACCCGTACTGACCAGGCCGAAACAGTGCTCTTCCGAATGCTGAGGGGGTCGGGCCCAACTGGTCTTTCGGGCATGCGGCCTTTCACGAGCTACGGCATCGTTCGGCCGCTCCTGACGACAAGTCGGGATGAAGTCCGCCACTGGGCTCGGCAGGAATCAATCCTCTGGAGAGAAGATGCGAGCAACCAAGATGTCCGCTTTCGGCGGAACCGGCTCCGGCTGGAGACGATCCCGGAGCTCGCGGCCGCGTACAACCCGAATCTCGAAAGAGTGCTGGCAGGGACCGCCGAGTTGCTGTCATCCGAAGAAGACTTTTGGAATCTGAAGGTTAGGCGCCTGTACCCGAAAATTGCGAAACGAACTTCCGTGGGTTCGTTTTTGCAAGTTGACAGGATCACGAGACTTCACATGGCCACGCGGCGGCGGCTGATCCGGCACGCCATCGCCGAATTGCGAGGCGATCTGCGGTCGATCGAGCGCGATCATATTGAAGCCGTGCTGAACCTGTGCAGGTCAGTTGAGGGTCACGACCGCGTCATTATCCCTGGGGTCGATGCGCTTCGTTCTTATGGCTGTCTTCGTCTGGCCACGCCGGGCTCGGTGAGAGGAGAACGCGGTGGATACGAAATCCCGCTCACGCTTGGGAAAACCGAGAAAATTGTTTCCACGGGCGGCGAAATCTCTGTCAATACAGTTAATTCCGAGGTCCAAAATTGTGTTAACTTCAAGGATGAAGATCGCTCGGTCGAGATAGCCTATCTCGACGGCGAAGCCATCGCCGGGCAGGGGATTTCGAAGCCGCTGCGGGTTCGTAACTGGGAGCCTGGGGATGCGATCGTCCCAAGAGGCGGCCACCGCGCGGTAAAGATTAAGGAGCTTTTTGGCGTAAGCCGGGTTTTGCTGTGGGAGCGGCGGCACTGGCCCGTTGTGGCTGCCGGAGACAAGATTGTTTGGGTTCGGCGCTTCGGCGCTGATACCGGATTCCTGCCTACCGAGAGGACCCGCCACCTGATTCGCCTCATCTATCGATCCGGCGGCGAGAATGGGAGTTAACGCTCCGGGTGAATCGAAAGGTACAGGATTGACGTCTTTCAATATGAGCGTTCCGATGCAAGCACTCTCCCCAGCCGGCATTCGGAAACCCGCAGAAAGTAAATTTCAATGAGTTCAAACGTAAAGACCGCCGTTTTTTGGGTGGTGATCATTTGCGCGGTTGTACTGGTTTACATGGCCGTGAAGACAGGACGGTCCGCCGCGCCGACTAGCCTCTCTGCCTCGGAGTTCGTGACTATGGTGCAGGACGGAAAAGTCAAGGAGGTCACCATTGTCGGGACGGATGTCACGGGGACAGGTACGGACAACCGGCAGTTTCACACGATCATTCCGCCCAATTATCCCGAGATCTACAAAACGATGCAGGAGAAGGGAGTCAAGTACAGCTGGAAGGACTCCACCGGCAGCGGCTGGATCAGTATTCTCTTCAATGCTGTGCCGCTTCTGATTCTACTCGGGCTGTGGATCTTCATGATGCGGCAGATGCAGAGCGGCGGCAACAAGGCTCTGAGTTTCGGCAAGAGCCGGGCTCGTCTGCACTCCTCGCAGCAGAAGAAAGTGACTTTTAAGGACGTCGCGGGCGTGGAAGAGGCGAAAGAGGAGTTGCAGGAGATCATCGAATTCCTTCGCGAGCCCCAGAAATTCCAGAAGCTCGGCGGACGTATACCGAAGGGAGTTTTGCTGATCGGTCCTCCGGGAACCGGCAAAACACTTCTCGCGCGCGCAATTGCCGGCGAAGCCAACGTGCCGTTCTTTTCGATCTCCGGTTCGGACTTCGTCGAAATGTTCGTTGGCGTGGGTGCGAGTCGTGTTCGCGACCTGTTCGAGCAAGGTAAGAAGAACGCCCCTTGCATCATCTTCATTGACGAAATCGATGCCGTTGGACGGCATCGCGGAGCTGGTCTCGGCGGAGGGCACGACGAGCGCGAACAGACTCTCAATCAGCTACTGGTGGAGATGGACGGTTTTGAATCGAACGAGGGAGTGATTCTCGTGGCGGCTACAAACAGGCCCGACGTTCTCGACCCGGCGCTTCTCCGCCCCGGACGTTTCGACCGACGTGTCGTGGTAGACCGCCCTGATGTGCGCGGACGCGAAAGCATCCTGAAGGTACATACCAAGAAGACTCCGCTGGGCGATGATATCGACCTGTCAGTGATCGCGCGCGGTACGCCCGGTTTTGCCGGTGCGGATCTGGCGAACCTGGTGAATGAGGCAGCGCTGATTGCGGCACGGCAGAATCGCAAGGTGGTAACGCAGTCCGATTTCGAGCTGGCGAAGGACAAGGTCCTGATGGGCGTCGAACGGAAGAGCATGATCATCAGCGACAAAGAAAAGAAGATGACCGCCTATCATGAGGCGGGTCATGCGCTGGCGGCAGCTTTGCTCGAACATGCGGATCCTTTGCACAAGGTAACGATCATTCCGCGGGGCATGGCGCTCGGTTTGACCATGCAACTCCCGCTCGATGACAAGCTGTCACACGACAAGGATTATCTGCAGACGCGGCTCGCGATTCTGATGGCCGGACGAATTGCAGAAGAGATCTTCCTCAATCAGATGACGACGGGCGCCGGGAACGATATCGAGCGCGCTACTGAGATGGCCCACAAGATGGTGTGCGAGTGGGGTATGAGCGACCTTGGTCCTCTCAGCTTCGGCAAGAAGGACGAGCAGATCTTCCTGGGCCGTGAAATCGCGCAACATCGCGACTATAGCGAGGCGACTGCGATAAAGATTGACGAGCAGGTTCGCAAGCTGGTCGAAGACGCCTATAACAAGGCGAAGGAAATCATCGAATCGCGTTCGGAAGCACTGGTGCGGATCGCTGAAGCGCTTTTAGAGCGAGAGGTTCTGGATGGTGCTGAAGTGATTGACCTGATCAACGGCAAGTCGCTGCCGAAGCTTGCGACGGCGCCGAAAACCCCGACAACTACGCCGCCGGATGGCGGCACCGTGATCGCGCCCCATCCGACCAATTTCCCAGGCCTGGTTGGCGGGGAGAGCCCGCAGCCGGCTTGAGCCCCTTCCGGGTCTACATCTTCGACGTAGACGGCACCCTGGTTGACTCCGCAACTGACATTTGCGGGGCCATCCAGGGTGTTTTGGCGTCTACGCCCAGAAATAACATTGAAGATGAATTCCTGCGCCGCTATATCGGACGGCACCTTAATGATCTCTTCCGCGAGATTTTGCCAGAGTACACGCCCGAGCAAATGGAAGAACTCGTTGCGAAGTACCGCGCCTTGTATCTGGCACGAGAACACAGCTCGACCACGTGCTATCCGACTGCAGGCGAAGTCTTGTCACAGCTGCCTGGGAAAAAGACGACCGCAACCACGAAGGGGACGGCTACGACTCGCGCCGTGCTCGAACGTTTCGGGCTGCTGCCCTACTTCGATCACGTTCAGGGAACCGACGGGTTTCCGGCCAAACCGGCTCCCGATGTAATTTTCAAAGCTCTTGAAGGTTTAGGCGAGACGACGGAACGCTGTTTGTTCGTGGGTGATTCGGCCGCAGATATGGAAGCGGCCAAGCGGGCCGGCATTCAATCGTGTGCGGTCACCTATGGATACGGAAAGCTGGAAGACCTGGAGCGTTGGGAGCCGGATTACTGGATCAACGATCTACGGGAGCTCTTGCGAAGCTAGAGTCGCGATTTCCGCGTCCCGTTACGCGAACCCAGAGTCAACCCGAGTCCGGCAACCAAAGCGGCGCCGACCAGAACCCAAGGGCTCGTAACGACGCGAGATCCGGTCGCCGTCGTCTCTCTGATTCGTTCCGACAATTCGGACAAACTACCCGTAACCTGCCTGCCAGCGTCGCAGAATTGCTTTCCGGCGTCGATCAAGTGCCGAAGGCTGTCTAAGATCGGCTGACCCCGATCGGCTTGCGATGTGAGTTCCTGATTCATATCAGTAGGACGTCCCCCCTTTCAAACAAATACACCCGAAGCTTTCAGACGCACGACCGCAAAATACACGATTTCGACGCCGATAAGCCTAAATGTTTTAATCATACCACTTGACTTCTGTTTCTATTTGCGTATAGTACAGGGGGAGAGAAAGACAATCTTTACCAGAAATGTTTAGATTATGCCTGCTAACGTCGCGACCAATGTCAGATTCAGGGCTGTGATTGCACTTCTGGCACTCCTATTTGGAGTGCTCTCAACAGCCCAGGGCCAGCAAACATTTCACCGCTGGTACAAGGCGACAGCGTACCTAACGATCTTCGGGATTCCAATCTACAGCCGTTCCAACATAGGTTACGGGTGGGCCGCACAGCAGACACGTTTTACGCGCAACGGTCAGATTGTGGAGCTGCAATTCATGGGCGGCTCGTTTCCGGAGCATGCACATGGCCTGAATCGTTTCGGCTACATCCAGGAATCGGTGCAGGAGAGAGCTGATACAGCGATAAGCGCAGAGTATTTCGGCGTGATGACGACTAGCCGCGAAGAAACGCTGGGCGACGCAAAGTCGGCGCTCGGTTCTCAAGGAACGGGTGAAATGCCTTATGTTGCCGCGGCAGCGCAAATCGACGGCAACACGGCGCGCTGCTCGATCCGGCACCTGGTTATGCCTGAACCGAGGAAATCAGCGACGGGTGAATTGACACGGCTCGCCCGGGCCTCTTTCGGCATGGCCCCGGTTGTATCGAGTGATTCAGACAAGTCACTCTCGTCAGTTCCGACGGACACCTTCCTGTACACATTGCGGAATGCCATGCTCTCGGAAAGCCCAACAACGCGGGATCGGTTTCTGTACAACGCGAAGATGCAGACGCTGACGACGGAGAAGCATGCCGATAAGAAAGTTGAAGCAGAGATGCACCGTTTGTCTCTATTGACCGGTAATGCTCCGGTTCTTCGCCTTACGGGTGTCATCGAGAACGAAATGACCGGCGAGCGCACGACCTTTTCAGTCTGGTATCAGAAAGGCAGCCCGAGCATTCTCCCGTTGCGGTTCGAGTTCAAACCGAAATCGTACCTGAAGCTTGTGTTCGAGGCGCAGGCGCCTCATCAAAGCGCACCGGAGCTGGCCTCGATTGAGACTCCCGACGACATTCGCTGACCCTTGAAACCTCACCTGTCGCATCTTCCCGCTCGATTGCAAGTGCAACTAAATACGGACGAGCCCGGCTCTGTAAGTTCCACAAGTTTGACAAACCCTGACACCAGCACTTAAAATCCAGTAATACTTCAGTTAGTCGGTAGTCTTTCACCGGACCCGTGTCGGTCCAATTTCCCCGTCGCCAAATAAAAAATCCAAGAGAGGTTAGCTCGATGAAAGCAGGCTTCAGAGCGGTCGGGATACGTGTGTCTCGATGCGGGCTTATTAGCTGCGTTACGTGCGCAGCGCTCATTCTTCTGCACGGATCAGCGATGCTGCGCGCCCAGAATACGTCTTCCGGAACAGTATCCGGGCAGGTGACCGATGAACAAGGGGCGGCGATTCCCAGCGCAGAGGTCCGAATTGTAGATCAAGCGACACAAATCCCGAAAACGGTGATCACGAATGATGCGGGGCGCTATGACGCGTTCAATTTGAATCCGGGGACTTACGACGTTGCCGTGTTAAAACCGGGTTTCGCGGAGACGAGACTTCCGGGACAAAAAATCCAGGTGGGCCTAGTGCTGACGCTGAATGTGACGCTCCGGCTCGGCTCCACGAGCACAACGATCGAAGTGGCCGCCTCCGCTGGAGCTGAGTTGCAGACGACCAACGCCACGGTCGGGACCACTATCTCGGGTGTGCAGCTAGATAACCTGCCTAACTTGGGACGCGACGCGAACGCGCTATTTACTTTGCAGCCAGGCGTTGCTCCGGGCGGTAACGTCGCCGGGACGGTATCGGACCAGAATCAGTTTCAGCTCGACGGCGGCAATAATTCGAGCGACATGGACGGAAACCAGGCCGTGTACACGTTGACCAGCGGGACCATTACCGGTTCTACCGGCGGCGTTCCATCCGGTGTCGTTCCGACGCCGATCGAAACGATTGAGGAATTTAAGGTGGGAACAGTAAACCAGACGGCGGATTTTAACGGATCTGCAGGCGGACAGGTTCAGATGGTCACGAAGCGGGGAACAAATGAGTTC
>JAFAUR010001097.1 GCA_019243205.1 Acidobacteriaceae bacterium
ACCTATTAGTAATATACTTATAGGTAGTGGGAATCCAATACCCTTTTATATACCCTTCGGTAATTTATTTGCGGTATACTAGCTCTAGGTATGCCAAGGGTTCAGCTATGGGGATACAGGTGCGAGCGCTGCGGCCACGAGTGGCTACCCCGTGAGAAGGGGAAAGAGCCGCGAGTGTGCCCTAAGTGCAAGAGTCCCTATTGGGACAGACCACGACAAGCAGAGAAAAAGCTAGAGTCGCATTCCTGAAGCAGGGTCACTACGTTTCTAAACAAAATTTCCCGTTTTGCCCGTTAAAGCTGACCTTCGGCAATGAGTTCGGACAGTGGTAGAAAAGGGCATGGCTACTATACAAAGGAACCTGCCTTTTGGTCCCGAAAAACTCGTGCCCTTTACGAACGAACTCTTCGATCGCGAGGAGGAGAAGGCCGCCCGCATCCTCTTCTCGATCCTCGAAACCCGCTCTCCTCGCAAGAGCGACTGGAGCCAGGTCTTCTCCGAGAGCTCCGAGGGCGCCAACTACCGCACCATCGACCGGGCGCTTCCCAAGCTCGATGCCAAGAAGGCGCTGATGAGGCTCTATGATCCCGGGAGCCCCTTCGTCTTGGTCGATCCCACCGAGATAGAACGAAAGCAGGCCAAGAAGACTGGCTACGTCGGGCGCCTCTCCGATGGTAAGACGTTGGGCTTCTGGATGATCGTGTTCGCCCAGCCATATCGGGGCCGGGCGATCCCCTTCCACTTCGGGGTCTATTCGGAGGCGACGCTAAACGAAGAAGTAACCAGCCGCAATCTGCAGTGGCGCGATCTCGTGTGGGAGATCAAGGAGATGGTGGGAGAGACCCCCTTGGTCTTCGATCGGGAGTTCTCGGCCCAGCGGTGGCTAGAGTCCCTGGAGGAAGCGGGCTTGGAGTGGGTAGTGCGGCTGAACACCAAGAGCGGGGTGAAGATCACCGACGAGCGGGGGGAGGAGATCCCCTTGGTGATCGAAAAAGGCGAGAAGCGTCGGATGGAGGGGGCTTACTACCGGGGTCTGGTGAAGGTGAACGTGAGCGGTGTCTGGCCGAAGGACCAAAGAGAGCCGTTATGGGTAATGGGCAGCCTCAAGCCCGATCGGCTCGTGGAAGTCTACGAAGAGAGGATGAAGATCGAGCAGACCTTCAAGGACTCCAAGGGTCTGCTGGACATGGAGAAGGTGATGAACAAGAAGCGGGGTCACCTGGAGATCACGCTGGCTCTGGTGCTCTTGGCGTACGGGCTGGGGCTAATGATGGGGGAAGCGGCGCGAGATGAGGCATACGGTGGCGGTGGCGGTGACGCCGCCGAGCGGGAAGGAAACGAAAAAAGGGGTTCCGTGAAGCGGCCCGACGAAAGTGGGGGCTGTATTCTGGACTGTTCGTGCTGTTGAAGAAGCGACTGAAACTCAGCGATGGGCAGTGGCAAGCGATCTTATCGGGCGTGTTGGTGCGGTTCGTAAGACGCTTATTTCCACCTACGCCCGATGGTGTCTGATCTCTTTGCCGAAGGTCAGGAATTAGGTCTTGACTAAGTGCAATTCCCGTTGCACAATTGCTATGCGCATCTTTCCTCGCACCGCAGCGTACTCCCGCGAGCGGGTTTTCTTGTTTGGGACCACAGTACCCCCATCGGAGAGATCGGAAGCGCTAAATGCCTCTACTACTCGGGCAACTGAAGCGGACTACTTGGCAAATCGCTTCACCATGCCAGAAGCTCCTGGCCTTGGTTACGGCGCTAGCCTTGGCCCTAAGTGCCTTCGTCTTTGTCAGTAGGGAGGCTAATGCGCAAGACTTCCATGAGCAACAGCACAAACATACCCCGGTACCAGCCAGAAGTACGCCCAATATAAATGGTATCGGAGGAGCCAACGCAACAATGCCGACGTCCGGGATGCTGTCTACCCAGCTTCTCTTGTCTGGAGAAGGCCCCCTCGCGGTGATACCCCCAACGAAGGTGGCTTCGACGAGCGTAACGTCATCTCTCATAGAAACACCTACCGAGGAAACACCCCAGACAACCGAAACGCCGCTTTCGATGATTAGGGAAACGGCTCCGACAGAGACACCCCCAATGACTGAGAAGCTCCCTCCGGCAGAAACATCCCCAACGAGCGAGAATAACCCTCGGATAACAGATGGGACCTCTCCTCAAACGAGCTTGAGAAGGCCTCCGTCAATCGAAACCTCGCCACTCCTAGAGGTTGCTCCAATGGGAAGCCCGATCATCCCAGGGATGCCCCAGCCAAAGACGGCTTCGCCGGTCATCGGATCTACGCCAAAGCAGGCACCCGAGTTGGCTGACCAGAATGACAACCAATTGAGACCATGGGAGCCATACGACGAGTACGAGCCTTCGGTTGGCCCCGAAGTGCAGTTCCAGAGCCCAGTGCATCCGCACGCGACAGCTTACCAGTACGCCCCTTGGACACACGACGTTAGCCCCACATTCGACCAAACATTTAAGGTAGATTCTCAGCTCGTTCCAGCACCGGCGCCTGCTTCACACCAGGCGGTATCGGTAGATCCTAGATTATCACCGGTGCCACAGTCAGATCATTCAGATATGTTGCCGATGCTTCGATCGACTCCGCAAGAAGATTGGGAGCCTGATTTCAGAGGTGGTAGTTCAATCCTAAACAAACCTCCTCCACTTCCCGTGGGGGGGTGTAATCTATGTGCAAAAACACTCCGAGCGATTGTTTCCAATATTATCTTGCCGCACCCTAGTCTTGTGCCAGGCTCGGATACCAAACTGTTCTCCTTCGATGGGAACGGGTCGCTTCCGGTCCTCCAGAAAGTGCAGTCCCCGCTTTCCTTGCAAACGAGTATGCAGTCGGCACCCCTTCAAGGAAACGAAAAAACCAACGACGTCCCGACTGAGCCCCTATCCTATGGTGCAGCCCCAGAGCTTCTGGATTCGGTAACGACCTTTCCGGGTGTGGCAAAGGGAGAGTTGCTGCCCTTCCCGCTTTTTGAAGCTCAGACCAGTCAGGCAGTGGGGACCGTACGAAGCGGCGATATAAGCCTCGACGCGACTCTCGCAGGACTCATCATAGACCGCTCATCCGAAACTTCTTCTTTAACAACGCCGGAAGATGCAGGAGACACGCCCTCACAACATCCGCGCTCTCCCTTAACACCAAGACCAATGGAGGATAGGTTCCTCTCACTGTTGGGCGGAGGGCAGATCGGCGTTGGCGGCGTTGTCCCGCTGCTATTTCTCGGCGCCTTGGCTTTTAGCTTGGTCTCGCTACCGCGAGACGGCGGGCTCTCGAAGATTTTCTACGAAGTGCCAAAGCTATGTTCGGCATTGCTTTTGCCCCTGGAGCGGCCCGGCTAGTCTTCTCCCCGGGTAATCTCCTCCCCCTCATCTACCGCATTTCTTTCTGCGAGGTATGCGCGTCCTCTGCGCAGCCCAAGGAGAACCACGTGAGTGCGCAGGGACATGCCCCGCTTACCCCGGAGTGGAGGCAGGCGTGCAAGGAGGAGAGGATCAGAAGAAAGACAGGTTTTCAGGATAAAGAGCTTATGGGTTTCACCTTGACCCCACTGCTCCGAATCCGCAAAAACACGATCCTTTCTGCAAAGGAGAAGACCTTGAGGAAGATGATGGTGCTGGCGGTTATGGTGGCGCTGGCGGCCTTGATGTTGGCCGCCGCCCCCGCTATGGCCAGCCCGCAACACGATAACTCGAAGGGCGCCCATAAGGGCAACTGGGACCGTTGGGACAATAACCATGGTAACTGGGACCCCTGGAACAACAACG
>JAFAUR010000183.1 GCA_019243205.1 Acidobacteriaceae bacterium
GGTTGATCACCGAACAGGCGATCCGGGCTTCTGTCTTCTGTGTGGCGAGAGTGCGGGCGCGCAACTGGGGACCGATCGTAAGCGTTCGAAATCCGCCGCAGAGTTATTCTATTCCGGGTGCGGACACAGGAAAAGCGGTTTACTGCACCTGCTGAGAGGCCCGTGGCTGACTAAAGAAGAGTAAAACCAATAGCACGCTAGTAGTGCTCACTGGGCGGTTTTGCCCTTCGGAGCAGACGTAATCCGAATCGAATTGACGATCGCCTGCAACTGTGCCCGAATCGCATTCCGCTCCGCCGGCTGGAGGTCCCGCAGGCCGGCTACTACTTGTGCGCAGGTCTCATATCTTTCGGTCTCGAACAGAAAACAGCGGTTACTTTCGTAAGAAACGTACACATCTCCGAACATCTCATGGCAAAGACCCGCTGCCTCCACCTTCCGGCGCAGAAAACGCCTGCCCTGCAGAGTAACCCACTCACGCTTAGATTCTGCTGGCATCTCAACCGTGCGATCCGAGTAACATGCCTCCTGGCTGGAACTGGGCAGCACCCGATAGAGAAACTCCACCCCGCCCAGGACCGTATGGCGTAGGGTGCCTGTCGGCTCAAACCAGACATCGGCATCAACTTTTCCCTCTTCTCCGTCCTGCAGCAAGATCAAGGGCGGCAAGTATGTCGGTGTGCGATGATTCAACCGCCACGTCGCCGGATAGCGGAAAAGGACTCCATTCACCCGGTCCACATACTCCCGACTCGCCACCCCTGGTACCGCTATGGGTAAGAGCAAAAGAGAAACCAGCCAGTAACGAAAGCCGGTCAGGGAAGGAATCCGCCACATAAACAAAATCATAAGTGCAGCCTGTTTGTCACGCGACAAAAGAACAGCTGGTAAGGATCTGAAGGGAGTGAACAGCGGGTCGATTTGACAGAGTATGCTGCTCTCTTCTGGTTGAGTTCTGGGGCTGTTGAGTAGTCGTTAAACTTCCGCACAGAACTATCCTGCGGTGAGGAGTGGGGCAAGAGTGTATGTGTCCACTTGTTTTTTCGTGGACACATACACTCTTCATCGCTCTGACGATGGAGGAGAAGATGGCACAAGACTCCAGGGTAAGAGTTCGCTGATTCGGTTCACGGGATAATCCGCAATGCGCGTGAGCACCTCTCGCAAATAGGCTTCCGGCTCCACTCCGTTCAACTTGGCCGAGCCCAGCAAGCTGTACAAAGAGGCGGCGCGTTCCCCACCACGATCCGATCCTGCAAACAGAAAATTTTTCCTCCCCAAAGCCACAACGCGCAGAGCGCGTTCGGCGGCATTATTGTCGATTTCGATGCGCCCGTCCTCACAATAGCGGATCAGGGCCGTCCAGCGACTCAGGGCGTAGTGCATCGCTTGCGCCACGTCGGACTTGCGGGAGAGTTTGCCGTAGCTGGCTGCCAGCCACGTGTGCAGAGCTTCGAGGATCGGACGCGCCCGCGCTTGGCGAATTTGCTTTCGCTCGTCCGGCAAACGGCCCCGGATCTCGCGTTCAATCTCATAAAGTTCGCCGATTCGTTTCACGGCCTCGGTGGCCAGCGGCGAAGCCTGGGCTTGCTGTAAATCGTAAAGCTTGCGCCTGACATGCGCCCAGCACGCGGCCTCTTGGATGCGGCCGCTCTGGTAGAGCTGGTTAAATCCGGCGTAGGCGTCGGCCTGGAGCGTCCCCCGGAACGTTTCTAAGTGTCGCTGCGGGTGTTCCCCTTTGCGATCGGGCGAGTAGGCAAACCACACCGCTGGAGCGGCGCTGTCACCGGCCGGACGATCATCGCGCACATAGGTCCACAAGCGTCCCGTTTTGGTTTGACCCTGACCAGGCGCTAAGACCGGCACGGGCGTGTCATCAGCATGCAGTTTGCCCGCTGCCATCACATACCGGCGGAGTGCTTCGACCAACGGCGCTAACAATCGGTTCGCACCCCCTACCCAGTCGGCCAAGGTCGAGCGTTCCAACTCGACACCGGATCGGGCATACATCTCACTCTGCCGATATAAAGGAGCGTGATCACAGTACTTCGCAGCCAACACATGCGCCAACAGCCCCGGACCCGCCAGGCCCCGTTCGATCGGGCGGCTCGGCGCCGGTGCTTGCACGATGTGTTGGCAGCCGCCACAACTGAGTTTGGGACGAACGTGGCGGATGACATAAAAGCGAGCCGGGAGGTACTCCAGCACTTCGGAGACATCTTCACCCAGCGGACGCAAGGCTCCGCCACAGGACGGACACGTTTCGTCGGGCGGCGCATACACTTTCGTTTCTCGCGGCAGATGCGCCGGTAGTGGTTTCCGAACGGGGCGGCGCGGAGCCGTCACGGCCGCCACCGTCTCGGGCTTCTGGGCTGACAGGCGTTCGGCTTGGCTGGTTTCCAGATCCTCCAAGCGCTGTTCCAGTTGCTCGATCTGGCGCTCCATGCGTTCCGACTTGCGGCCAAACTGCTGGCGCTGCAGCTTGGCCAGCAGCAGTTTGAGATGCGCAATTTCGGCTTCGTGCGAGAGCAACTGCGTATGCTGCTCGCGCACCAAGACTTTCAGCGCTTCGGTATCGAGCGCGTCGAGATCCGGCAGGATGGTGGGCGCTGCTTCCATCTCCGGCAGTATGTCATGTCGGCTTTGGAGGAGGAAGGGAGGCCCGCACAAGCAACGGCCAGAATGTTTGCGGCCTACACCGACAGCTGCGGCGGGGCGGTGCGTACCGGTTGCCGCCAATCAATGCCTTCGAGCAGCATCGAGAGTTGTGCGCGCGTTAAGGAAACCGTACCGTTCTCGGCACGCGGCCAGACAAAGCGCCCGCGTTCCAACCGTTTCGCGAACAAACACAGGCCGTCGCCATCGAACCAAAGCAGTTTAATAAGATCGCCGCGTCGCCCGCGAAAGACAAACACATGGCCAGCAAACGGATCTTGTTGCAGGGTGGTTTGCACCAGCGCACTCAGGCCGGTAAAGCCGCGCCGCAGATCCGTGGTGCCGGCTGCAATCCAGATATGGCTGTTCGGCGGAAGTGAGATCATCCGAGCAAGCAGTCCAGGATCATGCGCAGCAAAGCGGGATCGATCGTGCCCTGAAGGCACAGTTTCGCTTTCGCCAGTTCTACATGAATGGTGCCCGTCTTTGGCGGAGTCTCGGGGCGAGGCAGGACGGAACTTTGTGCTGGGCTTTTCTCCGATGCTGGCGACATCGACTCCGGCAGAACCAGATCCGTAATCTGCACCGGCAGCAACGCCGCTTTCGGCGGAGTGGTGCCGAGCAAGCCCTGCTGATACTGCTTGCGCCAGTAGAAGACCTGATTGGCATTGACGCCATGCGCTTGCGCGATGCGCGCCACGGAAGCATGGGGTCGAAACGTTTCCTCCACAATGCGGCGCTTCTTCTCCACCGTGTGCATGCGCCGGGGCGGAGCAGGAGCTGTGGGCTTAGCGGTCGGCTGAGCCGGTGAGGTCGGAAGGCTACTCATAGCAAGGAAGAAACACGCTCCCGCGTGTCTTCCTCAGCATGACGGCCCTGCCCGCTTCTGTCTAGGCGGTCAGAACCGAACGCTTACGATCAGGCAATCATCATAGACTTTTCCAAATACACTGATTACAAGGAATGGGTGAACGATGGGGAACCTGGGCACGGTCTCGATCTGCCTATCGAATATGGAGTTGTTAGAAAGCAGAAATATGTTAAGGGCGGCGATACCGATCTCCGCACCGATGTTGCGCGATCTGAGATCACAAAGCTCCAGACTGATTTCCACAACATCCTGTGGGGCGGGGCCAAGATGGGAGACACAGAAATATTCAACAATCTTCTCAAGCTGTTCATCGCCAAAATATATGATGAGCAAACCACAGAGCACGGGCAGCCTTACGCATTTCAAATAGAGTTGAAGGACGGTGTACCAGAGACTGCACACGAACTCTTAGAAAAAGCCACAAAGCGTTATCAAGAGGCGCTGCAACACTACTTCCGATATGACAAAGAGGCGGTCAAGCTACTAACTATAAATAAAGAAAAGCTTAAACCTGAAAAAGTGGCTTATGTCATGGAGCGACTGCAAAGTATTTCTCTCATCGAGAACAAGTTCGATGACGATGTGCTCGGTGCGTTCTTCGAGGGTATAGTCCGAACTGGTTTCAAGCAAGAGAAAGGGCAATTCTTTACACATACGAACATCGTCAACTTCATCTTGTACGCCCTTGAGATTGATGAATGGATTATCGATTTGATTAACGAGACATCCCCACGTCTG
>JAFAUR010000997.1 GCA_019243205.1 Acidobacteriaceae bacterium
TCTCCGGAGAAAGCGCGCCATCGTTGCGCTCGAGTTCCTCGAGCACAAAGGAGTACTGCTCCGGAGTAACAATCACTGCAACGTCCCCAAAATTCTTCGCCGCTGCTCGAATCATCGTAGGGCCGCCGATATCGATGTTCTCGATCAATTCGCTCCGCTCGATGTCCGGGTCTTCTGCATACTTTTCGAACTGATACAAATTCACGATGACCATCTGAATCGCGGGAATATCGTGTTCGCTCAAAGCCTGCATGTGCTCAGGCTTCGAGCGGATGGCGAGAATGCCGCCCGCTATCTTCGGGTGAAGGGTTTTGACGCGTCCGTCTAACATTTCGGGGAACCCGGTGACCTCTGCGACTTCTCTGACTGGGATAGCATTCGCCCCTAGCAGTTTTGCTGTCCCCCCGGTGGAGATGAGTTCAATCCCCAGCGTCCGCAGCTTACGGGCAAAATCGACGATACCGGTTTTATCGGTAACGCTCAGCAGAGCGCGCTCGATCCTTGGCATTCGTCCTCATTTTGACAGAAGGAACGAGCGCCACCATCAGTACCGCTCGCTGAATCAGAAGTTCAGTTTTACAGCCATCTGCAATATGCGTCCAGTGCCGTCGACTGTCGAAATGATGTGTCCGAAATTGGAGGGGGTGCTGACGTTCACCTGCGGATTCTGGAAAATCGGATTGTTGAACAGTTTGAACGCCTCGGCGCGGAAGGTGATGTTCCCTGCTTCGCCCAGCAGTTTGCGCGCCGGAAAGACTTTCGTCAATGCGAGGTCGAATCGTTCTTCAAACGGACCCTGGGCGATGTTGCGCCCTGCCGTTCCGAATACCGTGCCTATGCCCGAGTCCCCCGTGACGCCGTTATTTCCGATCACAAAGCTGCCGGAACCGGGGCCGCCTTGCGGCGTCAGACCGGAGAGCACGGTTCCACTTGGAAGATTCGCCACTGGCGCAAAACAAGCAGGATTGAGATAGCTGTTGACGTTTTGCGAAACGGAACCCGGTGTTTTGAGATTCGAACACGCAAGCCCGTCAGCGCGTATGGTGACGGACCCTGTCAAACCTGCAAGTCCGCCGCCACTAGTGCTGCTGATAGTGAACGGAAATCCCGACTGAAGCGTCCATACACCGCTGAGCCCCCAATTCCCGAGAACCTCTCCTTTCCAACCGGTTTTCGGGCCAGGCAGATTCCAAATGCCAGTAAACACGAAGCGGTTCGGCTGGTTGAAATCGGAGGCGCCGCGGTTCGACGACGGCACCAACTGATTGCTTTGAAAACTGTCAAGGTCGGACGTCGTGGGGCCCGAGTCGTTGTCGGTCGATCGCGATCGGGTGTAATCCATTTTGAACTGGAAATTGTGGGCGAACGCATGACTGATACCGAGGGTAAACGCGTTGTAAAACGACCAGCCTTGATTGGTGACGAGGTTAAGCCCTGCGGAAGAAAAACCTGGGGTCGGCACGCGCAGGATTGAATTCGTATTTGAATTCTGAGTCAAAGTGAAACCGCTCGGATACCCATTCGCCGCGATGAGAGCATTCTTGTACGTAATCGGATTCGCCGCGCTGACAAGCAAAGCCTGGTTCAGACTGGGCTCAACTAAAAGGTTCACGCCGCGTGATCCGATGTATCCGGTTTCCAGGAGCCATCCCTGGGGTAGCTGGTACTGAACGGTCAGATTGTATTGGTGCAGGTAAGGCGTCGAGAGGTTCCGGGTGAAACCATAAAGCGATTGGGCCACCGCTGGACTTCCATCGGGATTCACAAATAGGGGGGTGCCTGAACTGCTGAACTTGCCATTGAATTGACCAATGGTGGGAAGAATCGGAAATTGATTCGGGAGCGGGAGGTTCGTGGGCCACGGATTCGCGAGAACTTTGCTGCCGACAACGGCGGTCCCGGACGCGAGATACTGCTCGACCCACGGCGGCGACGCGATCAATTGCAGGAGCGTTTGCCCTGAGGTGCGGATGTAGTAGATACCGTACCCGCCTCGCAGAGCAAGCTTCCCGTTGCCGAGTACGTCGTACGCAAAGCCCAGCCTGGGAGCAAAATTGTGATCGTTAAGGCTCTTCAGAGTCGTGTTACTCACTCCCGGAGTCCCGAGAACAGGTAAGGACGCGGGCGAGACAAAACCTGCCTGGACACACTGCCCGCCACCAGCGGCAACGCAGGACGCCGGCACGAGACTGGGATCGAAGTTGCCCACCTTGCCGTGGATGTCATACGGGAAACCGAGATAGTCATAACGCACGCCCAAATTCAACGTGAGGCGACGCGTGACATGGTAATCGTCTTGAACAAAACCGGCGACGTCCTGAGCACGGTAGTTCCGCTGGAACGATCCGACATCGACCTGTAAGCGGTTCGGAGTTCCTGTCAGGAACGATTTGAAATCAGGAAAATTGAGACTCCCGCGCGTGCCGTACTCGTTGTCAACATTCCAACCATAGCGGCGGTTTTCAATTCCGAAGCGGATGGTGTGTTTGCCGAGCGTCCAGGACACGGTGTCACCAATCGTAATCGCCGTGTTGCCTCCATGCTGAAAGTTGTTTACGCCGATGCCGCCGAAGCTGAGCTGACCGGTGATTTGCATAGCCGGAATGCCCGGATACAGACTTGCATCCCACTTCGACATCCCGATGTCATTTACACTCACGTTCTCAATTCCCTGCGTCACGGACTTGATATTTGTAAACCCTGCCCGAAATTCGTTGATAACGTTGGACGTGAACGTTTCGGTGTCGGTAAGCGCGAGGTGCTTGTTCGTACCCGGAGAATTCAAGCCTTGGCCCAGGCCCGCCGCAACGGCGCCGCCGCCCGTGGGATTGAACTGCGAGATGTCAGCGTAAAAGAACTG
>JAFAUR010000464.1 GCA_019243205.1 Acidobacteriaceae bacterium
TTATACTGGTTTCTCCGGCGCTCCACCGGCAAGCGGCACTTATAAACCCAACATCTCTTCTGCGTTCACGAGTTATTGCGGCGACTATCCCAGTTCCCCCACTTACAGCAATGGCACACCTCCCCCGGCATATGATGCGGCGGCCACACGGAACTGTCCCGAGGGCGGTGATGCCAATACAACGTTCGCTAGCAATTTCAGCGGCGGCACGCCGTTTGGGACCTGGGTTCTGTTCGTATACACAAACAATACAGCCGATGCCACCGGAACCGTCGCAAGCTGGAGTCTCAACATTACGCCTTCTGTCGCGGCGGGAACCTCCACAGCCCTTTCCTCGAGCGCGGCGAACAGCGAATCGTTTAGTGGAAGCGCTGTTACTTTCACCGCCACCGTAACCAGTGGCGGCAATCCTGTTACTACCAGCACAGTTACTTTTACCGACGCGTTCAACGGGTCCACTCTGTGCAACGCGGTGGCGGTCAATGGCTCCGGACAAGCTACTTGCAGCGTAAATCTGTCGGGCGAAGGCAACCACGTGATCACGGCTACTTACGCCGGCGATTCATCGTTTGCTACCAGCAGCGGCTCCTTGACGCAGGTGGTCGATAACAAGACGGTCGTAAACGGTGCGCAGTTCTGCGACCCTGGTACGGTCAGCTTCGGCAATAACGCCCCGACAACTGTCTATCCTCAGAACGTATTCGTCGGAGGACTTACTGGAAGCGTTACAGGTGTCACGCTTGCGTTGAACAATATCAACGCGTACCCCTCTGACCTGGATGTACTCCTAGTTGCTCCGAATGGCGCGAAATTCGTGCCACTAGCCGATGCGGGCGGCATCTCCTCGCGCGTCAACGGCATCACCTTAACGCTTGCTGACACGGCCGCCGCGCACGTTCCCACAACTGGTCTTAGTGCCAGTGGCACGTATCTGCCCACCGACTACAAACCGAACATCGCGTTCACGGCGCCTGCCCCGGCCGGTCCTTATCAGCTGCCGTTCAACCAGGGGTCTGCCACATTTGCCGCGACATTCGCCAGTGCCAACGTGAGCGGGCCTGTATCTCAAACGCCTGATGCCTCCGAGAAGTGGAGCCTCTATATCAATAGTCTCACCCCCAGCGATGTGGGCACTACCGGCGGCTATTGCCTTACATTCCTGACGAGTAGCTTGACCGCAACCAATACGGCCGTAAGTGCGACTCCATCACCCGCCACAACTGGCGAAGCGGTCACGTTCACTGCTACTGTGACCAACTCCGGCAACGGTACACCCGTCACGTCCGGCACCATCACATTCCAGGAAAATGGAACTGTTATCTCCGGTCCCACCGCACTTAACAGTAGCGGCCAGGCCAGTTTTCAGACATCCTCACTCGCCGAGGGCATCCACACCATCACTGCGCTTTACAGCGGCGTCCCAAACACGTATAACGTCAGTTCCGGAACCACCTCGGTTGAAGTCGACACTCCAACGACCATTACCGGAAGCACATACTGCAATCCGGGCGGCGTTTCTATCGCTGCGTCCTCGACTACCGCGGCGCCCTATCCCTCTCGCGTCAATGTGACGGGTTTGGCCGGAACAGTAAACTCCGTGAGCGTTTCACTGGATACGTTCGATGCGGTCAGTCCGGAGGAACTCGTGCTTGTTCTCACTGGTCCAAGTGGAACAAACATCGGTTTCCTCGACGACGCGGGTGGATTCAACAACACTGGGTCGATCAACGTGACCTTTGCCGATGGTGGCAATTCGCTCACTAACCTCAACACGGAACTGGCCAACAACACTACTTACGCGCCTACTGCAAACAACAATCTTTCAACGATTACATTACCTTCGCCCGCGCCCGCAAACATCTCCTACGCCGCGCCGCTCGGTTCGCAAACCTTCACGAGCGCGTTCCAGAGCATCCCGCCATCCGGCTACTGGAGCCTGTTTGCTATCAGTCGGGAAACGAACGAAGGCATGTCGCTCGGTAAGTGGTGTCTCAATTTCACCGAGAACGCACCGGTCCTTTCCCTCAACAAGACCCACACGGGTAGCTTCACTCAGGGCGACACCGGCGATACATACACCATCACGGTGAAGAATAATGGGCCCGGCTCCACCGCTGGCACGCTGACGCTTACCGATACTCTGCCCACGGGCTTGACTCTGGTTTCGCTAAGTCAAACTGGCCATACCGGAGGCGGCACAGGTTGCGATTGGTCCTGCACCGGCGCGACCTGCACACGCACCACACCCATGACTGAGGGCGAGGTCGACACCCTCACTCTCACAGCCGCAGTCACTTACAACGCCGCGACGGGAACCAACAGTGTTACTAACTCCGTCAGCGTTTCGGGTGGCGGAATTTCGGTAACTCAGACCGCGACCGATCCCACCACCATCAACCAGGGTCAGGGTTATACCCTCACGACGGCCGTCAGTCCCTCAGGCTCCGGAACCGTGCGGGCGAATCCGGCAAACAGCACCGGCCTCCCCGCTGGCCACTATGTCCCCGGCGCAATTGTGCAACTCATCGCAACTCCCAACGCCGGCTATTCATTCTCGAGTTGGAGCGGCAGCGCAGACCTGTCGTCCACCACGACCGCCCAAACCACCATCACGATGAATTCGCCCGCCGAAAGCGTGACCGCCAACTTCGCCCAGACGTACACGAACGTCACGGGCAGCGTTCAGGTCACCAACACGGGCGCGGTTTACAGCCGGGCCACCAGACTTTACAGCGTGACCTTCACCGTGCAAAATACGACCAGCTCGGCCATCAATGGGCCCGTGAATCTGGTGCTTACCGGTCTTCCGTCCGGGATCACGGCGACCAATTCCACTGGTACCTTTAACGGAAATCCTTACTGGACGGTGAGCGGCGGTTCTGTATCGCCGGGCGCGTCCGTTTCTGTCACGGTCAGCTATTCAGACCCCTCGGGCGCAAGCCTCGCTTTTACACCCCAAGTTTATTCAGGAAGCTTCTAATAATATGCGCAAAATTCTAATTACTTCTATCCTCGTTTTTGCCGCCGCCGCTTTCGCTCAGGCGGACCCGATCAGTTATTTGGTGACCGTAAACACCGCCAGTATCAACACGCAATACGGCTATATCGATTTCCTGCTCAACCCGGGTGGTCAAAACACCGAGGCATTGACCGCTGTGATCACCAATTTCACACCCGCTGCAGCGCTAAACCCTGCCGACCCCAACAACTTCGTCGGTGGCAACGTGACCGGTTCGCTCCCCGGGCCCCTGACTATCACTAACACGAATGCTGACAACGAATACCTGGAAGGGCTGACCTTCGGGAATACCATCACTTTCGATCTTTCACTCGACGGACCTGCTCTCACGTCTCCGAACGGCAACCCAACTGCAAATGGCACTACGTTCGCAATCAGCCTATACGATTCGACCAGCTTCAATTACCTTCTTCCCCCGACCGGACCTGCCGGCACGCTCATAGTTGATTACCTCGGAAACGTTGAAACGAACTCCGCGGTCGTGGGGAACACACCCATCGTCACTTTCACACCGCAGGGGCCAGTTGTCACTCCTGAACCGTCGGCGTTCATGCCGCTCCTGGCGCTTTCGGGCCTCGCGGGCGCTTGCGCATCTCGACGCAAATACCCGCGCGGTCTGGCGAATTAGCTTAGCGGACCGGCTCGCTAGACGGCATTACTCACGCCATTAGGGGCCGGTTCCGTTTCCATGTACTCAATGGATTTCCGGTTCAGGTGTATCTTCCCCAGTCTCGAGAAAATCAAAATCGCAGCCCTCGTGAGCCTGCGTGACATGCTCAGCGTAGAGCGCCCCGTACCCCCTCCGGTATCGCGGAGCAGGATGCGACCACGCTGCTCGGCGCGCCCCTAATTCTTCCTCAGCGACCAATACATCGAGCCTCCGGTTCGGAACATCTAACGAGATCAAATCGCCATTTTGGACCAGCGCCAACGGGCCTCCGGCATAGCTTTCGGGAGACACATGCAGGACACACGTCCCATACGAAGTGCCGCTCATACGCGCATCGGAGATCCGGACCATATCGCGCACGCCCTGCCGGAGCAACCGCCCCGGAATCGGCAGCATCCCCCATTCCGGCATTCCGGGCCCACCCAGCGGTCCGGCGTTCTGCAGTACAAGCACGGAATCCGGGGTCACCTCAAGGTCTTCCCGATCGATCTGCTCCTCCAGGTGCCTGTAATCGCTAAACACCAGGGCCGGACCGGTATGTTGCATCAGGGGCCCGCTCGCCGCTGACGTCTTGATCACCGCGCCACAGGGAGCCAGGTTCCCATAAAGCACCGCAGTGCCTCCGCTTGCCTCGAGCGCATTCTCGCGTGTCCGAATAACTTCGGAATTGTAAACGCAGGCGCCTTCGAGATTCGCGCCCAACGTGTGCCCGTTCACCGTCCTGCAATCCAGATGCAGCAAGTCGCGGATCTCCGCCATCAGCGCACGCAGCCCTCCGGCGTAATAGAAATCCTCCATCAGAAAGCGACCGGACGGCCGGATATCGGCCAGAACCGGAACCTTTCTCGAAATCTCATCGAATCGATTGAGCCTCAAATCAAGGCCGCACCGCCTCGCCAAAGCAATCAGATGAATCACGGCATTCGTTGAACCGCCCAGAGCCATGTCAACCGTGATTGCATTTTCGAAGGACTCGCCCGTCAGCACGTCTTTCGGCTTCGAGTCTTCCCAGATCATCTCCACAATTCGGTTGCCGCAGCCGATCGCCATTCCAACGTGATGAGAATCCACCGCGGGTATCGATGAAGCGCCCGGCAGCGTCAGCCCTAGTGCCTCGGCGAGAGCCGTCATGGTGGCCGCCGTTCCCATCGTCATGCAAAACCCCGGCGAGCGCGCGATTCCGCCTTCCATTTCGTTCCACTCTGTCTCGCTGATCGTTCCCGCGCACCGCTCGGCCCAAAATTTCCAAAGGTCGGTTCCGCTACCCAGCGGTTGCCCTTTCCAGTTGCCCCGCAGCATCGGTCCCGCCGGCAAATAAATAAAGGGAAGATTCATACTGATGCCGCCCATCAGCAACCCGGGCGTGGTCTTATCACAGCCACCCATCAACACCGCGCCGTCTATGGGCAGGCTACGCAGGTTCTCTTCAGTCTCCATCGCCAGCAGATTGCGATACATCATCGGGCTGGGTTTCACATACGTCTCCGCGATCGAGAACGCTGGAATCTCGACCGGAAAACCGCCCGCCTGCCACACGCCCTTCTTTACGGCATCCGCTCTCTCGCGCAGATGTCCGTGGCATGGATTGATCTCGCTCCACGTGTTGACAATCGCAACCACAGGTTTGCCCGCGAAATCCTCGCGGCGATAGCCTGTCTGCTCCATGCGCGAGCGATGGCTGAATCCTCGCATCGTCGGTGGCCCGAACCAACGAAAGCTTCGAAGATCCTCAGGTCTTTTCATAATTCTTTGTGTTTGCATTCGACACGAATTTGACTTGCAAGTAGTCCGGCGAGCAGCATACATCCCGCGCTTAACCACAATCCCGCCTCGTAACGCCCGGTCACCGTCCGCAAATGACCGAACATATACGGCCCCACGAATCCGCCCAGATTGCCAACGGAATTTATCGTGCCAATGGCGGCCGCGGCGGCAGACTGGCCTAGAAAGGCCGTCGGGAACGTCCAAAAAACTGGCAGCCAGGCTTGAAAGGTGAGCCCTAAAACGCACAAAAGCACAATCATGAGCGGCACATTCGAACCTGCAAAAATCACGCAAGCGAGCACCACGCTCGTCGCCAACATCGGTCCGGCGGTGTGCCAGCGGCGCTCTCCGGTGCGGCTCGACCAGAAGCCGTTCACCAGAATGCCCGCCACGCTGAATACATATGGCGCCGTCGCCGCAGCGGTGCGTGCCGCAACCGTCAGACCTTTCAGATTCTCCGTGATTGAAGGAAGAAAAAAGAGGAGCGCTTGATTGCTTGTGATGACAAGAAACAGGATCACGATCAGCAGAGCGGTTTGAGGCTGC
>JAFAUR010000798.1 GCA_019243205.1 Acidobacteriaceae bacterium
TCATAGATGAATCTTCGTTCGCTGTTTAGTCTCTTCTCCTCGGATCTCGCCATCGACCTGGGGACCGCAAACACGCTCGTTTTCGCGAAAACCAAGGGCATCGTGGTCAACGAGCCTTCGATCGTCGCCATCAACAAAAACAATGGCGAAATAGAAGCCGTCGGCAAAGAGGCAAAAGAGATGGTGGGCCGCACACCGGGCAACATCGTTGCCATTCGGCCGATGAAAGATGGTGTGATTGCGGACTTCAAAGTCACCGAGCGCATGCTGAACTACTTCATTCAGAAGGCGCACGGCCGAAAGATGCTGGTCCATCCGAGGATCGTAATCGGCGTTCCCAGCGAAATCACCCAGGTCGAGAAGCGAGCCGTCAGCGAGTCAGCGTATCGGGCCAAGGCGAGCGAAGTTCACCTGGTGGAACAAGCGATGGTGGCGGCCATCGGCGCGGGGCTTCCTATAACCGAGCCTTCCGGCAACATGGTGGTTGATATCGGTGGCGGAACAACCGACGTGGCGGTGATATCGCTTTCGGGAATCGTATACTCGCGCTCCGTACGTGTCGCAGGCAACGAGATGGACGACGCGATCATGAGCTATCTCAAGCGCAAGTACAATCTGCTCATCGGTGAACGTACGGCCGAGCAAATCAAAATTCAGGTCGGCTCCGCCTACCCGCTCGACACGCCGCTCAAGATGGAGATCAAGGGCCGTAATCTGATCGAGGGCGTTCCGAAAACTGTCACGATCGAAGACACCGAGATCCGGGAAGCTCTGGCCGAGTGTGTTGCGACCATCCTGAACGCGATCCGTGTTGCGCTGGAGCGTACGCCACCTGAGCTGAGCGCCGACATCAGCGACCGCGGCATTGTCCTCACAGGTGGCGGAGCGATGATCAAGAATCTCGATCGCCGGATTCGAGAAGAGACCGGGCTGCCGGTGTCTATAGCGGAGGATCCCCTCGCGTCGGTCGTTCTCGGGACAGGAAAGATGCTGACGGATTTCAAGCTGCTGCGCCGCATTGCTATCGAATAGTCGCGGGTTTGGCAGTTCTGCCTCTCCCCACTTAGAGTAAAAAGTAGATCTATGGAAGCCCTGCTGAGCCGATTCCGGACCCTTACGGTTTTGGTTCTGGTAGTCGTGGCCCAGTTGATCGGCCTTGCATATCAGGTGAAGACAAACAGCGATGACCGCCTGCTGCGTGTCTGGGCTGTGACCGCGGTTACTCCCATGGCCGGCGTAGTCGATGCTGTTCGGCGCAACACCATAGGATTCCTGCAGGATTACTTCATCCTGCTGGACGTTCGTGAACAGAACCGCAAGTTGAAAGCGGACAATGATCATCTCAGGATGGAAAATGTCTACTTTCGAAACCAGCTTTCAACGGCCGAACACGCGCGCGCGCTTATTCTTTTCCAAGCCCAGACGCCTTCCAAAACTATCGCGGCCCGCATCATCGGAAACAGTACAGTGGCGACGGCCAAAGCTGTCTTCATAGATCGGGGTTCTACCAGCGGTATCGAGAAGGGGATGGCGGTAGTCACGCCGGAAGGTATCGTCGGCAAAGTTGTTTCTGTATATCCGCTGGTTTCTCAGGTTCTGCTGGTGACCGATCCGACCTTCAAAGTTGGCGTCGAATCTCAGCGAGGCCACGTGCACGGCATTCTCAGTTGCGAGACAGGCAAGTGCGCCGTCGAGCAGATACAAAACGAAGAGAAAGTGGACGTTGGCGAGTGGTTCTTTACGTCGGGCGAAGACCGGATCTTTCCCAAGGGCTTTCCGGTCGGAACGGTCGTGTCATCGCAGTTAGGGCAAGGCATGCGCGACATTCGTTTGAACCTGAGCGGAGCGCCGGGTGGGGTGGAGGAAGTTCTGGTCGTGCTCCAGGGCATTCACCAGCCGATCCCGGCGGCGACGGCCCCGGTTGAGACGGCAACGGCGATGCTGCCCGCGCCCCCGGTGGATGGAAAAGCAGCTTCCACGCCGGCAATTAAGCCGGAAACCGAAGCTGACAAGGTTCGCGACAAGTACGAAGCAATCGGCAAAGATCAGGGCCACATTTATGGAGGTGTCGGTTCCAACTTGCCGAACTTCAATGCAAAGCAGGCCTCAGCTTCGCAGGGGGCCCCGACGGCTCCGACTCCTGCTGCCCCCGCTGCTACGGCGGGAGAACCGAGCCGCCCCGTTGCACCTCCTGCCGCGCAACGTCCGGACGTCCTGGGCGCTCGTCCGGGTTCGGTTCCTGCAGCCGACAAAAATCCGGTCGTGCGGCCCGGGCCCTCTGGACCAGCCCCTGCTCTTCCCTTGGGAGCTCCCCGCCGTAAGCCGACGAACTCAACGGCTCCGCAGTAATAGATGACTGAAACCGCCCACCAAGTCCTGCCGCGACCCACCCGGGAAAGTTGGTTCAGTCGCTTCCAGGTTGTCGCGCTTGCCGCCCTGACGCTCCTCTCGATTATCGGCAAATTCTATCTGCCGCGATTAGTCCCGAATACCGAGTGGCTCGAACTGCCGCTGCTGCTGACCGTGTACTTCGGGTTGATGCGACGCAGCCAGGTTGCTTCGCTGTTTTTTGGCGCTTTCGTAGGGCTCGCTGAAGATTCGCTCTCGCCCGCGAACTTGCCTATAGGAATGTACGGGATCACGAAGACCCTCGTCGGCTATTTTGCCGCCTCGGTGAGCCTGCGCTTCAACGTGGAGAACTCGGTCATCCGCATGGTTCTCTGCTTCTTCTTCTACTTCTTCCATGCGTTCTTCTACTGGATCATGCGGCGCGCTTTGCTCGGCCAACTGGTTCCGTTCGATCCCCAGGAAACGTTCGTTTATGGCGCTCTCAACGCACTTGTCTCTATCCCACTATTCATAATTCTGGATAAGATGAAGTTGGCGGGCGCACATTAAGATACCGCATTCCTCGGAACCAATCAGTGGCGATACTTGAGAGTGAGCACAGGCGGGATGAAGAGGTCTCGCCGGAGCGACTCCTCCGCGACGATCCGAAGCAGGCCTCTGGAAAAATCGCCGTATTTCAATACCTCACGGTTATCGTTTTCGTCTTCCTGGTTTCCGGCTTCTGGCGATTGCAGGTACAAAATCCGGACGTTTACAGTGAAGCCGCCGAGCGAAACCGCATCAAAAGCACTCCGATTCTGGCGGCTCGCGGCAAGATTCTCGACCGGGACGGGCGGATCATCGTTGACAACAAAGCTTCTTATTCCCTGCTTCTGAACCGCGATGAGATCAAATGGGATCACCTTCCGACGATCGCAGATGCTCTCCAGCTCGACCTCAGCGATCTTTCCAAGAAGATCCATCGCATGGGCTCGCAGCCCCAGATCATTATTAAAGACCAGCTCACGCGAGATGAGATCGCCTGGATTGAATCCCATCAGGACGTCAACACGTTCCCCGAGATGCAGTTGATCCGGTCCTGGCGCAGGCAGTATCCTCAGGACGGTTTCGCCGCCCACGCCATCGGATACGTTGGCGAAATCAGTGAAGCGGAGCTCAATGCCCCGCAGTTCATCGATTACCATCAGGGCGACATTATTGGCAAGGATGGCCTGGAGCGCGAGTACGATTCGCAGTTGCGCGGTGTGGACGGCCAGCAGCGAGTTCTCGTGGACAACATGGGTCGTGAGCGCCAGATGGAGACCCAGCAGGAGGCCGTTCCCGGCAAAGACCTGCATACCACGCTCGATCTGGATCTGCAGGCCGTGGCTGAATTGTCGATGGAAGACAAGCGGGGTGCGGTAGTTGCTCTGGATCCGCGTAACGGCGAAATCCTCGCAATGGTGAGCCGCCCGACGTACGATTCGAACAAGTTCACCGGACGGATTAGCCGGACGGATTGGAACGAGATTGCGGGAGATCCGCACAAGCCTTTGATGAACCGGGCGATTCAGGCCCAGCTTGCGCCGGGATCGACTTTTAAACCGATCATGGCGATAGCCGGCCTGGAGAGTGGTGTCATTGACGACGACACCCATTTCCACTGTCCGGGAGGGGCTTCCTTCTACGGCCACTATTTCGCGTGCCATCTGAAGCGCGGGCACGGTGACGTGCACCTTCATCTGGCGATCACCCAGTCCTGCGACGTCTTTTTCTACAATGTCGCCAATCGCCTCGGTATCGACAAAATTGCCCAGTACGCGGAACTCGCCGGAATCGGCCACAAAACGGGAATCGATTTACCTAATGAGACGCAGGGCACTATGCCCTCGACCAAGTGGAAAATGCGACTCTACCGGCAGAAATGGTATGCGGGCGAGACGATATCGGTTGGTATCGGCCAAGGCGCCGTCACGGTTTCTCCTCTTCAGATTGCTGCTGCCCTCGGCGGCCTCGGAGACGGTGGCCGCTGGTACAGGCCGCATCTGCTGAAAGATCAGGCGCCGAAGCTGCTACGGCAGGGGAATTTCAACCCCGATAACCTGCAGCAAGTGATCTCAGGAATGTACGGCGTGGTGAATGAGGGGGGTACCGGTCGTGCTTGCGCTCTTCCGAACGTCAAGGTCTGCGGAAAAACAGGAACGGCGCAGGTGGCTTCCAGTGATCTCACGAAAGGCGCCAAGCTGCGCAGTTCTCTCGCAAATAACGCCTGGTTTGTCGGCTTTGCACCGATGGATCGGCCCGAAATCGCGGTAGTAGCGCTGTTTGAGAATGGCGAGGAAAGCTATAATGCCGTCCCGATCGTTCGTGACGTGCTAAAGGCGTACTTCGACAAAAAAGCCAGGCAGAACCGGCAGCCGGATCAGACTGCCGCGACGCGGTTCATCCCGCGTATAGTTGCACCTCGCGGGCAGCTCGCCAGCCTGCTTCCTCCAATCCCGGGGAGCGCTCTCCAGTAAATGGCAAGTTATCGCTCGATTCGCGACCTGGATTGGCCGCTGCTCGCGGTCACTCTCGGCATTTGCGCTTTGGGGGTGTTGCAGATTTACAGTGCGACCCTTGGCACGCATTGGCAGGATGCCTGGTGGAAGCAGATTGTCTGGGTGGCGACGGGCCTGGTGATGATGTGGATCACGGCCAATATCGATTATCATTCGCTACTCGGCCGCGTGATTTATTTTTATGCCGGGGCAATAGCACTGTTGATAGCGACGCTTTTTCTCGGCAGCAGGATTTTCGGATCCACCCGCTGGATTCGCGTGGCAGGCTTTACTCTACAGACTTCCGAGTTCGTGAAGATTGTTCTGATCCTGCTGCTGGCGAAATACCTGTCCGATTTGCGAGCGGAGAATCTGACTTGGAAAGAGTTGGCGAAGCTCGGCGGATTCGTGGGGTTGCCGATGCTGCTGGTCATGAAAGAGCCCGACCTTGGCACTTCTTTGACCTACATCCCGATCCTCGTCTGCGGGGTTCTGATGGCCGGCTTGCGCTGGAAGTACCTGCTGATCATAACGGCTGCGCTCGTCCTGACACTACCGATTGGATATTATCTACTTAAGCCTTATCAGAAGGACCGGCTGGTGAGCTTTATCTACCCGGACCGGGATCCGAAGGGTACGGGCTTTCAAGTGATCCAGTCGAAGATTGCGGTCGGAAATGGTGGTATGTGGGGTCGGGGGGCAAAGGAGAGCTCCCAGACACACCTTGGATTCCTTCCGGTGCCTCATACCGACTTCATTTTCAGTTCCTTTGCCGAGGAACATGGATTTGTTGGAATCGTGGTGGCGCTCGTCTTGTATTTCCTGCTGATCATGCAGGTTGTTCAGAATGCGCAGACCGCGACCGATCGGGCAGGATTGTACGTGTGCATGGGTGTGGCGGCTCTGCTGCTATTCCACGTGCTTGTAAACGTAGGTATGGTTGTCGGCCGAATGCCGATCACCGGGATTCCCCTTCCGCTGATGAGTTCGGGAGGCTCGAATACCTGGTCAATATTCCTGATGCTGGGTTTGGTGAACAGCGTTAGGTTACGAAGGTTTGTGAACTATAGTTGATGAGCCTGTCTTGTCGAGGGGCTTTAATTTGGGTTCGAATTGAGTGCGATGAGAATTCGGGTTACTCGAACGGTTTGTGTCACTCAGAACGAAGTGACGACTCGGAACAAAGGTGTTTGTGAGCGGGTCTCCGCCAATGTATCCGACGCTAGGTTTTGTTAGTCAGTAATTCCGGGATTCTTCAGGTGACTCATTGTCGGCCCGCATAGGCGGTGATTAATGAGCAAGGAATTGGTGATTGGATCCAGTCGCCATGAAACGAAAGTAGCGGTTTTAGAAGATGATCAGCTGGTTGAAGTTTATTTCCAGCGAGCCAACGAGTACTCGCTTGCCGGCAGTATTCATAAGGGTCGAGTAACGCGCGTCCTGCCAGGAATGCAGTCCGCGTTCGTTGATCTCGGCTTGGAACGCGACACATTCCTCTATGTGTCGGACTTTTTTGAAGAGCATGATGACATCGACACGGTCGGGGACGAGAAGCCGTCCCGCAGCGATCGCCGCGAGAAGGATCGTGAGCCGAGACCGCCGGTAACGATCGTCACGACGACCGACGCCGGACCCGAGGGCGACGTAACGGAACCTTCCTCCATCCCAACCGAAGCTGCTGCAGGCAACCCTGAAGGAGCGGAGCGCAGGTTAGGTCGTCATGAAGGCGAGCGGACGTTCAGCGGCGACCGGCGCAATCGAAGATCCCGGCGGCGCCGTCAACGAGGGCGCGGTTTCCCGGAGAACAAGTACGCCCAGCCTTCCGCTGAGCCGGTCCGGGAATCGGCTCCGTCGAGCGAGGAAGAGCCGGAAGAACCAGGCGAGGTGATCATCCTGCCTGGTGAGTCACTGGCCAAATACCGCCAGCCGGAAGCTGTGACTGTTGCCTCGAGCGAGGATGACGCAGTACTTCGTGAACCCATCGAGCAGCTAAGCGAGGAAGAGCAGGTAGAAGCCGAGGAAGAGGCCATCGAACTCGAAGCTGAAGAACTCGAGTTGGCAGACAAGGTGTTCGCGCACCATGACGACGAATCCCCTGCGGCCGAAGAACGCAAGGTCGAAGAGGTCAAAAACGACGAGTCCCCCGAGCCTGCTCCTGGGCAGGCGACCGGAGCTACAGATCCTGACCAGCCGGAAAGCGTTCTGCCATCGGACGCGACCGAGATGGCTTCGCAAGAATCGAAGCCCGTGGAAGACCCCATCTCCCCACTTCACGAAACAGACGAGACCGATTTCGGCATCTTCGTCGATGCTCCGGGTCCGGAAGAGATTACGCTGGTTGCCGCAGAGGAACTCGCTGCGGAAAAGGAGATCGAAACAGTTCCAGGCGAGGATACCGGCCCACAAGTCGCAAGCGTACGGGAGCCGGGTGGCCGGTATATGCATCGCGCATCCCGCCGTATGCGCAGGAGACGCGGAGGTAATCGGTTTGGCCAGCCCTCGGAATTTGCCGGCTCCGGCGGAGGCGCTACGGCTGGAGCTGCTGCCGCGCTTGAGCCGGAGCTCCGCCCGCAACCGGCCGAGGAGCGTATCGCCGAAAAGCCGGAACGAGAGCTACCCTCGATTTCCGACCTGCTGAAGCCGGGACAGGAGATTATCGTTCAGATTGCGAAGGAGCCGCTGGGGCAGAAGGGGGCGCGGATTACATCGCATGTCGCGCTGCCCGGCAGGTTCGTGGTGTTCATGCCGAGCGTGAACCATCTGGGTGTGTCCCGGAAGATCGCAAGCGACGAGGAACGGCAACGACTGAAGAAGGTTCTCCAGGCACATCGCCTCGGAACAACCGGAGGGTTCATCGTTCGCACCGCCGGAGAGGGAGTTCCGGAGGAAGATATCGCCGCGGACATGAACTTCCTCTACAACCTTTGGCTCGATATTCGACAAAAGGCCGAGAAGAAGCCTGCGCCCGCGCTGCTGCATTACGACCTCGATATCGTCCAGCGCATCCTTCGGGACCAGGTCACCGAAGATTATAAGGCGATCTGGGTTGACAACGAAGACATGTATGAGAACGTTTTGACCTTCATGCAGCGCTTTCAGCCTGCGCTGGTCAATCGCGTCAAGATGTATACGCGGCCGGCCCCGATCTTTGATGCGTTCAATATCACTCAGGAGCTCGAGAAGGCGCTTCGTCCGAAGGTTTGGCTGAAGTCGGGCGGCTACATCGTGATCAATCAGACTGAAGCTTTGGTCGCGATTGATATCAATACCGGCAAGTACGTCGGGAAATCGAATCGGCTGGAAGACACGATCGTCAAAACGAATACGGAAGCCGTGAAGGAGATCGTCCGGCAGATTCGCTTACGCGATCTCGGCGGGATCATCGTTGTCGATTTCATCGACATGGATGAACGCAAGAACCGCCAGAAGGTGATGCAGGCGCTTGAAGAAGCGATGCGCGCCGACAAAGCGCCTAACAAGATTCTGCAGTTCAACGATTTCGGACTGGTCGCGATTACCCGCAAGCGCGTGAAGCAGAGCCTGGAGCGCACTCTCTGTGCCCCCTGTCCGTATTGTGAGGGAGCCGGCTACGTGAAGAGCGTTCAAACGATCATCGGGGAGATTCTGGTGGAAGCTCAGAAGATCGCGCGAGCGGTGGAAGGCAAAGACGTAATCCTCCGCGTTCACCCCGATGTCGCCAAGGTGCTAAAAGCGAGTACGAATCACTACCTCGAAGAGCTTGAAGAGATTCTCGGCCGCCCGGTACTGGTCACCGGAGACCCGGCTCTCCACCACGAAAAGTTCGACCTGGCTTGAAGTTCGGGGATGCTAAACTGAGGACGATTTTTCGATAAGTCGCGCCGAGACTGGCGAACACCGCC
>JAFAUR010000996.1 GCA_019243205.1 Acidobacteriaceae bacterium
GATTCGCGGTCAGAAGGTCCTCCTCGATAGTGACCTAGCCTCGCTTTATGACGTTTCAACCGGTGCGCTAAATCAAGCAGTGAAGCGCAACCGCGAGCGCTTTCCCGAAGATTTCATGTTTCAGCTAAGCAGGCGGGAGGGCGAAGAACTCGAATCTTTAAGATCACAAACTGTGATCTTAAAGCGTGGTCACCATCGCAAGTATGCGCCCTATGCGTTCACAGAACAGGGCATCGCAATGCTTTCGTCCGTACTCCGGAGCCCACGCGCGATCGAGGTAAACATCGCGATCATGAGGACTTTTGTCCGGCTTCGGCAACTGCTGGCTACTCACGAGGAACTGGCGCGCCGTTTGGAACAGCTCGAATGGCGGCAGAACGAGCAGGGTCAGCAGATCCAGGCGGTGTTTGAGACGATTCAGCACCTGATCGAAGCGCCGGCTGAAGAAACGAAGCGGCGGCACATCGGTTTTCCAACTTCGCACGCTGAACCGAACTTCGAGTAAGGGGAGGGGAAGGCGTCAACTCGGCTTCGTCCTGCGCAACAGCCAGCACGGCAGGTCTCAATCGGATTTTGTGCCGTCGCGTCGACTCCAACGCGCTAAATCGGCCCAACGCGAACGGCTTGAGGGAAGTTTGAACGAGAGCTGCACTACATCTGAAAACCGTTGGGAATTCCAGCGGTGTTTTTCGCGACTAATCCCCGTGGGCACCAGTGTCTCCGGATGTTTAGTGGTCCGAAGGGGATTTCGCGACAGGTATTCGTAAACGGTAGGCCGTTAGGGCGGATCTATCCGCAGATGCCAATCTCGGATAACCCGGTCTCGCGGCCCTTATCGGAAACGAGCGTCATTATTGTTTCCGGCTAGTGACAAACCACTCGGAGCATCAATAACGGTTTCGGACAACACCCCTTCCGGTCAATTTCAGATTTGCCGTACAACAAATTCCGCGCGAATCGCAACGTTCGCGGGCGGGAATTCGAGAGATCCCGCCCAGCCCTGCGTTTGTTTCCTCGACCTCTGCACATCTGCACATCCGGGTCGCCAGCGTCGAAAACACTATTCTTTCCAGGTGTCCTCGGGCTCTTCTTCCGTGCGATGCGCGTGATGACGAGGCCCGAATCTGTTTCGATGCCTTGAAATCCGTTCCCGCCATCATCGATAGCGAAGAAGACGTCAACAGTGACACCAATAGGGGAAACCTGGAGCGTGAAAGTGCCCGTACAATCAGGATTTACGGTATATGTGCCCGTTGCGGCCACCGGGAGTATGTTGCCGTTTTAGCTTAACGTTGCAAGGCCGGTCGTACCGCCCTTTCCGTCAAAGCTTTACGTACCGACCTCGACGAACGGACCCGCGACCTCGGGTGGCGACGCAATGGATCCGGTGCATAGGTATGCGAAGGCGCCGTGCAGTGTAGCGTTAGAGCATGCTTTGTCGCGGGCCTTCGCTGCGGGCGCAATGCCCAGAGCAAGTGCGGTGAGTGCGGCCATTGTGAAAGTCTTTGCTGTGGTACTGCGTTTCATGACGAATCTCCTGTCCCGTTGATTTGGCGCCGGTCCAATCCGGTTCACCTGCGACGAATAAGGAATCGCGAAGCCAGAGGTTACAGCGCCTCGCGCCAAAGACGTACAATGCTTGCTGCGACTCTGATGCCAAATTGCTCGCAATGCGGAGCGGAGTTGGGTCCAGATGATCCCGCGGGACTGTGCCCGAAGTGTCTGATACGGGGCGCGTTCGATAGTTCGATTAGCGCGGAAGAATCCGGAACCCAGACCATCGTTGCCTCCACAGGGCTCACGACTGATGATGATTTCGACCCCTATCACATCATTCGACCTTTGGGCGAAGGGGGTATGGGTACGGTGTACCTGGCCGAGCAGCGCGAACCCATTCGCCGCCGTGTAGCCCTCAAGGTCATCAAATTAGGAATGGATACGAGCCAGGTACTGGCCCGTTTTGCCAACGAGCGCCAGGCGCTGGCGATCATGAATCACGCGAGCATCGCGCAGATCTTCGATGCCGGCGCGACACGCAAAGGCCGGCCGTACTTCGTAATGGAGTACATCGAGGGCGTACCCATCACGCAGTACTGTGATGACAAACGGATGACCGTCAGCCAACGATTGGAACTGTTTCTGGACGTGTGCCGGGCCGTTCAGCACGCGCATCAGAAAGGCGTGATCCACCGCGACCTCAAGCCGTCGAATGTGCTGGTGAAGGAACAGGAGGGCGCACCCGTTCCAAAAGTAATCGATTTCGGCATTGCCAAGGCTACCGACCGATGGGCAGTGGAGAATACTCTGCTGACTGAGTTCGGGCAAATGGTGGGCACGCCGGAGTACGCCAGTCCTGAACAGGCGGAGGTGATGACCGGAGATGTCGACGAGCGCTCGGACGTGTATTCACTCGGGGTGCTTTTGTACGAGTTACTGATCGGCGCTGTTCCTTTCGAAGCCGCCAGACTTCGCCAAGCAGGTTTCGCGGGCATGCTCCACATCCTTCGCGATGAGGATGCTCCGCCGCTCTCGCTGAAGCTGAGCGAAGTGGGCGAGGTGGTGGCCGATATCGCCGCGCGCCGGCAAACAAACCCGGCCTCGCTGCGCCGCCTCGTGAATGGCGATCTTAACTGGATCACAGTGAAGGCTCTGGAAAAGGTGCGGGAACGGCGATATGCTTCGGTGACCGAATTGGCGGCCGATATTCAGAGGCATCTTGAGCACCGGCCGGTGTTGGCCTCGCCGCCGAGCCGTCTTTACCGTATGCGCAAATTTCTTCGGAGGCACGGGCCAGCCGTTTTCGCCGCCGGTGCTGGGGTGAGGGCTGGGTCGCCTGCTCTCGGCGAATCTCCGCCGAAAGCGCCGCCCGCAAACAAGGTCACCATCGTTCTCGGAGATTTCGCCAATACGACGGGCGATCCGGTGTTCGATGGAACGCTTCGCCAGATGATAGCCGTTGAGCTTGGGAAATCTCCGTACTTCAGCGTGCTTCCGGGTCCGCGCATGGCCGAGACACTGCGCTTGATGGTCCGGCCTTCGGATGCAAAGCTCACGCCAGAGATTGCGGGGGAAATTTGCGAGCGGACAGGCAGTGCAGCAGTCGTGGAGGGCTGGATTGCACGCCTTGGCAGGCAGTACCTGTTGGGCGTGCGCGTACGGAATTGCCGAACCGGAGACATTCTGCACGAAGAGCAAGTACCAACAGCCAAAAAAGAGGACGTGTTCAAGGCGCTGGGTCAAATGGCAAACCATTTCGGGACCCGGGCCGGCAAACTGGCGCCAGACGTGGGAAAGGAGCCTAGTCTCCCGGCCGAAGTAACGACTCCCTCACTGGAGGCCTGGCGGTCCTACAGCGCGGCAATGAGGGAGTTCCAGGCGAAAGCACAGTCACCGGAAGCCATCTCACTGCTAAGGCGCGCCATCGAGTTAGACCCCACCTTTGCGATGGCTTATGCCACGCTAGGCCGCGACATTGCCGACCTCGGAGAGACCGAACTAGCGGCGAAGAATGTAGCCAAGGCATACGAACTGCGGGATGGTGTCAGTGATCTTGAGAATTACTACATCACCTTCACCTACCACCGGCAGTTAACCAGAAACTTGGAACTCTGTCGACAGATCTTGGAATCATGGTCGCGAAAATACCCCAGGGACCTGCATCCCCACGGATTCTTGTCGGGCTTCACATCGCCCGGCACTGGTCATTTCGAAAGAGCCGTGGAAGAAGGTCAAAAGGCGATCGAACTCGATCCGGATTTCGCCATCGGCTACGAAAACGTGGCTTTTGCTGATCTCTACCTGAACCGCGTGCCCGAGGCTGAGGCGCTGCTTCACAAAGCGTCGCAACGGAAGATCGAAGTCGTTCAGTTCTCGCTGCTTCGGTACTTCATCGCTTTTCTCAGAAATGACAAGGCGGCAATGGAGAGGGAAATGGCCCAACGCCGGGTGAAACTGGAAGCTCAAGGATCGTTCGAGCATCAGGAAGCAATGACGTTGGCCTATCTAGGCCGCCTGAAACAAGCAGACCGGCTATCGGAGCGTGCGGTAACTCTGGCTCGCCACGGAGGTTTGCCGGGGCGGGTCGCCATGTTTCAAGGAGCTGCGGCGGTGTGGAATGCATTGCTCGGGAACCGCATGGAGGCACAAAGAAGCGCGGCAGCGGCGTTGTCGCTTTTCCGAAGCCGGGATGCCGACTTCGGACCTGCTTTTGCGCTTGCGCTTCTGCGCGATTCCACGCAAGCTCGCAAGATCAAGACAGATCTCGAAGAATCGTACCCCGAGGACACGTCTGTCCAATTCAGTTATCTGCCCACGCTGCGAGGGCTTGAGGCTCTCAACGAGGGTGACGCAACGAAAGCGCTCGAAACGTCGCAAGCCTCTATACCCTACGACCTCGCCGTCCCGGGCACCGCATACTTTACCGGCGCTTCCTTTTTCGGAGCCCTCTATCCGGTTTACGTCCGAGGCCTCGCTTATTCTCGGCTGGGCCGGTACCGCGAGGCAGCGGCTGAGTTTGAAAAAATCCTCGATCATCCGGGCATCGTGCTGAACGATCCGATCGGACCTATGGCGCGTCTCCAACTCGCGAGAGCATTGGCCGCTTCCGGAGATCGCGTGAAATCGGCCGCAGCGTATAGGGATCTTCTCGCCATCTGGAGGGACGCCGATGCCGATATTTCGCTTATCCAGGAAGCTAAGACTGAAGCCGCGAAACTATAGCGTCTGTGTAACCTTTCACCTGCGGAATCCTTACACTGTGTAGCGGAACATGAACGGCCAGACCATGCACACTTTGCCGGGATCGTCCCAATTTCCGACGACGCGGTGGACCCTGGTGGTCACTGCCGCTGACCCACATCGGAAGGAAGCTCGGTCCGCGCTAGTTTCTCTATGCGAGAACTACTGGTATCCGTTGTATGCCTATCTGCGCCGGAGCGGTTATCCGCCCGACCAGGCGCAGGATCTCACGCAGGAATTCTTCATGCGCGTGCTGGAAGGCCGATATCTCGATCGCGCGGACCCGAAAAGGGGCCGGTTCCGGTCCTTCATTTTGACTTCCCTAAAATGCTTTGTGGCCGATGAAGAGGATCGTCAGGGCACGTACAAACGCGGCGGTGGGGCGGTAGTGCCTGGTGAATTTTCGTCCGGCGA
>JAFAUR010000089.1 GCA_019243205.1 Acidobacteriaceae bacterium
CGAGTGTTGCGTATGTGGATGGGCTGATCGATAGGGGCGATGGGAACCGGGTAACCGATGGAGCGCTGTTTGCACTTTCGCAGCACCAAGACGAGGAGGCGACTACGCGGCTCGTCCGGAGGGCCGAGCGGGATCCCTCGCCTCACTTGCGAGGGCAGGCTTTGTTCTGGCTGGCGCAGAGGGCGGGCGACCGAGCCAGCGCTACGATTACGGACGCGATCATGAACGATCCGAACACTGACGTGAAGAAGCGGGCGGTGTTTGCGCTGTCACAATTGCCGGCGGATGAGAGTATTCCCAAGCTAATCGAGCTGGCCCGTACGCAGAGAAATCCCGACGTGCGGAAGCAGGCGTTTTTCTGGTTGGGGCAATCGCGCGATCCGCGCGCGCTCGCATATATCGAAAGCGTATTGATCCGCTAAGGCGTTTCACACGGCCGCGGGGCCGCAGGATCGGCGCTATACTACTCGCGTCCACGTGGATTGGAAGTTTTTCCACGTTCTTTTAGAAAGCGAGTCCCTCCATGAAAACCAGATACGGTGTACTGATCGCGCTGGCGGGCGCCGTGGCGCTGGCGCAACAGTTTTCGTCGATACCGGAGCAAGGCCGGTCGATGGTGGTGACGAAATATGGAATAGTTGCGGCACCGCAGTTTCTCGCATCACAGGCAGGGGCACACGCACTGGAGGCGGGCGGCAATGCCGTGGACGCCGCGATAGCAGCGAACGCGGTGATGGGCGTGGTTCAGCCTTATGTCAACGGAATGGGCGGCGATCTGTTTGCGCTGGTGTACGAAGCGAAAACGGGCAAACTGTATGGTCTGAATTCGAGTGGCTGGACACCGAAAGCGCTGACGATTGAATATTTGAAGACGCACGGGATCGACAAATTGGATGCGATCAGCGTGCATACCGTCACGGTGCCGGGCTGCGTTGCGGGATGGGATGCATTGCAACGGCGTTTTGGCAGCTTGCCGTTTCAGAAGCTGCTAGCGCCGGCGATTTTTTATGCCGAAAACGGATTTCCGCTGGCGGAGAGAAATGCGCGCTACTGGCTAAGCAAAAAGCTGCTCGACCAGCCGGGCTATAAGCAGACGTATTTGCCGGAGGGGTTTCAACCGGGCGTAGGGAACGTATTCAAGAATCCTGCGCTGGGCGAATCGCTACGCCAGGTGGCGGCACACGGGCGCGATGCTTTTTATAACGGCAAGCTGACGGAAGTGATGGTGAAATTCCTGGATGCGCAGGGCGGCACGCACACCGCGGAAGATTTTGCCGATTTTCAACCGGAGTGGGTGGAACCCATTTCGACGACATATCGTGGGTGGACGGTTTACGAGCTGCCGCCCAATGGGCAAGGAATCGCGGCACTTTCGATGCTCAACATCATGGAGCATTTTCCGCTGGCGTCGTATGGACACAATTCCGCGGATGCGCTGCACGTCATGATCGAGGCCAAGAAACTGGCGTATGCGGACATGATTCATTACGTCGGCGATCCGCGCTTCACTCCTATTCCGGTGAAGCAGATGTTGTCAAGAGAACTGGCAGCGGAACGCGCCAAGCTGATTCAAATGAACCGGGCGCAATGCCAGGTAGTTCCCTCCGAGATCAGCGCGCAGCTCAATGCGCATGGGAACTCGACGATTTATTTGTCGACGATCGACAAAGACGGCAATATTGTTTCGCTCATTCAGAGCAATTTTGCGGGGTACGGGACGGGGCTGGTGGCTCCGGGAGCCGGCTTTTCATTTCAGAATCGAGGCGCGGGATTCGAGCTGACGGCGGGGAAGCCGAACTCGATTGCGGGACATAAGAGACCGCTGCACACGATCATTCCGGCCTTCCTTGAAAAAGATGATGTGCATATCGGTTTCGGGATCATGGGCGGCTGGAACCAGGCACAGGCGCACGCGCAGTTCGTTGCCAATTTCGTTGATTATGGAATGAATTTGCAAGCGGCGCTCGAATCGGCGCGGTTTACAAAGTCGACGTTTGAGGGATGCGATGTGGAGATGGAATCGCGCATTCCGATGGCGGTTCGCGAAGAGCTGATCAAGCGAGGTCATGTGCCGCAGATACTTGAACCGTTCTCATTCACGGTGGGGCAAGGGGAAGCGGTGATGCACGATGCGAAGCGCGGCGTTAACTTCGCCGGTTCCGATCCACGCTGCGACGGAGAGGCGATCCCACAGAGTCCGGTGACGTTTTAGGGAATTGTGGGGCGTGTTATGATTTCGCAGGCCGCTTTACTGCACCGTTAACTCACCGGCTCGAGGGTACGAACCACTATGGCAATTTTCGAGCAATGGTTCCACATTTCACCTGATGGCGGGAACGGAGTTCTCGAGGCAATCTATGCCATTGTCGGGGTAACCGCCATAGTCGTCCTGAGCTTCAGTCTAAAACTTAAGCGAATTCGGAGGCGCCGGGTTCCTTGACGCCCCAGCAGTTATTTCCGTTTGGTTTATTTCCAGGACCGAATGTTCAGGTTACCTCTTTCACCTGGTACCCCGGCGAGCGTAACTCTCGGAGTGAATGCGACCTTGTTACGAATCCCACCGACAGCGACAATCTGATCGCCGTTTCCAAAAGGTTCTACGACTTTGAACATTACCGATTTACCGTCGCGACGGCGTATACGATGGACGGCGGCTCGACGTGGCATAAGTCCGGTGACGTGAACCTTTGGGGGCAGACCGAAGAAACCGGCGGGTACACCGATCCAGCACTGGCGATGGACCAGAACGGAGTCGGCTACCTTGTGGCCGAGCCCGACAGATGGACAGATCAGGCGTTTCCGCAAGACATCATCTCTCAGGGGATGTTCGTCTTTCATTCAAACGACGGCGGCGCATCCTGGTCGCCGATACCAGTGCCGCTAGAACAGCGGCAGGCGGGCGATGATAAGCAGTGGGCGACGGCCGACAACAACCCGTCCAGCAAGTTCCACGGAACCGTGTACGCGGTGTGGGGAGCCAACACGCCGCTTTGGTTTGCGCGGAAGCTTCCCGGAGAGAATGGTTGGATCGGCGCGGGGACCGACTCTTCGCCTACCGCAATTTTCGAGGATGCGGCATTCGCCCCCGCGATCTGCGTAAGCGGCGACGGCACGATTCACATCGCATGGCATGTGCCGCAGAGCGAGGTCATTTTCTACATGAGCTCGTCCGATGGCGGCAAGACATTCTCAGATCCGGAGTTGTGTGTCGAGGGCATGGGGGACATCGACGAAAAGTTCGCGACACCCGACGTATTAGATCCCTTGTCCTCAAATTTCGCCACTTTCCCGGGCGGCACGTTTCGGGTAATGACGCTGGTCTCAATCGCGCCTATCGGCCAGAGTGGATGCATCATCGCCTGGGCCGATGCACGTGACGCATTCACGCGGATCTACTATCGGGTCCGATCCGACACAGGCACGTGGCTCGGTGACGACAGCGGCACACCGTTGCTGGGAAAAATCGGCTTCCCGGACACTACAGAGGTACAGCATTTTCACCCTCAGCTAGCGGTTACGCCAAACGGGACTATCGGCTGCGCTTTTTACGAGTTTGGGCTGAGCCGCGACGGCAGGTTTCGTATCGATGTCAGGCTTGCCTCGAGCGCTGTACTTGCCGACGGGTTCTTTTTTCTTGTAACGGTGACCGAGAAGCCGTGGGATCCGCTCGTGGACGCACCGTTCTCTCACGGACCTCCGGATCAGCCCAATCTTACTTTCATCGGCGAGTACTTCGGTCTGGATACGTCCGATGAAGATTTCTGTGTGCTTTGGACGGATACGCGAACAGGTCATCAGGAGCTGTGGTTCTCGCGCGTTGCCACGTCGCGAGTGGCGCCGCGCCGTCCACCGAGACTGCAGCCCGGTCTCGTCGGACAGCTTATCGGCGGGGTTGCCGTCGATGGTGGCGGATGGGTGATCCTCGACGGCTATCCGCATCCAATTCCTCCATCCGGACCTGTGACGGAGATCTTGCAGCTGCTCGCCGCGAATGCTTTAATCGAGGGCGTGTCAGAGCCAGCTGCCCGGCAAATCGAGCGGATGATCTTCAGAACGATTGCTGATATCGCAGCTCGAGAGGGCCGGGGCGGCGAAGTGCCCTGAGCTGGGGCACAATTTGCACCGGATTGCTTAAACCTTCGGCCACGATGTCGTCCACGCGCTCATTCCAGTCCGGAAATGAGATCCCGTGTTGTCTCACCTCGTTCTTGATGCCCTGTATTCCGCGCCACTCCGGTCCAACAATGAAGTGGCAGACGAAGTCAGGGGAGTATAACTCATCTGCCACGGCAAGGTTGCCACTGCTCCACAATTCCTTTTCCGACCGAAGCACGACTGACTTGTTTTCAGCTACACTATCGCGCCGGGCCGTCCCACAACCAACAATGTCAACGGCCAGCAAAGTGATGGAAAAAAATAAGATGGATTTCATAAACGGGTCGGCTGATATTCACGCCAGCGCTTCCACGTGCCAGCTCGGTGCCGGTAAAAGCGGCATACGCGTGATTTAGCTCAGTTTACTTACTGGGAGCTTGGATCTAGTCATGTGGACGGGCAAACCGTCAATTGAAACGGAATCGACTAGAACTGCCGTCATCGCACCGCCCAATTGAAGGGTGGCCGATGATACGTTCGCAACTCGGAAAGTAAAGTAACCCCTAGGCCGTCACTGTCGATTTTCCAGTCGTGGAGATATTTAAGTTCCGAATGCCGCCAATCCGATTGTGATACTTGAGCGTAGGTAGCCATGCATAATGCAGATTTCACGTGGAGCGGACGAGTCTCTGAGGAGCGGTTGAAACCGGACAAAGCTGAAGCCATCACCTTGGTTGACCGCATGCTCCAGGCCGCCGCCCATCAAGATGTTGCGCTGCTTGCGCGGATGTATAACTCTTCAGCCGTAGCTGTCAGCCCCGTGTTCGGCGCGGTAGTTGGCCGTGAGGCAATCGTTCGCAGTTGGGAGATCCTGTTTTCGACATTAAGGGACATCCGCGTGCACGTTTCCGACGTTCTGGTCGATGAGAAGCGGGTTGCGATTATCAGTGAGATCAGCGCGGTAACGGATCGCGACGGCTGGTTTGGGTTGCCTGTAAAAGGAGCAACGGTCGAATACCGCATGTTGCTGTTGCTCACCATCGTCAACGGTGAAATCGTGCGCGATGAGCGAATATACGATGCCGCAAATCTGCTTAAAAGATTAGAGGCAGCTCGCGTCGAGGAAGAACTGAACAGGGCCGCAGAAGTGCAACGAGCACTACTGCCTCGCACCACCTACGCCGGAAGTATTTGTCGCGCCGTTGGCGCGTCAACGCCCTGTCGCTCCGTTGGGGGTGATTTTTTCGAATTTATCGATCTGCCATCCGGAGGCTTGGGGCTGGCAATCGCAGACGTTGCTGGAAAGGGTCCTTCGGCTGCTTTGCTGGCGGCACTGATTCAAGGACTCCTTGTTTCAGCAGCGAACGAAGAAGAGGCGCCGGCCGCCGTCGTGTCGCGGGTTAATGAGCGATTAGCAAGCCGGAGCGTGCAATCCCGTTTTGCGACACTAACCTACTGCGTAGCGTCGCGCGACGGCCAACTCTCGTACTGCAATGCAGGGCATAATCCGCCCATTCTGTTGTCCTGCCGCCAGACGCTTCGGCTCGAGGTAGGTGGGCCAATCCTGGGAGCGTTTCCGGGGGCGATATTCCGTCAGGGCCAGTTGACAATCTCACCGAAAGACCTACTCGTCATGTTCACGGATGGAGTCATCGAGGCGCCCGACATAGGCGGCGCGGAATTCGGAGACGATCGCCTGATTGAAGCGGTTCTCCGCGGTGCGGCGAGCCCGCATGCCGCGCTTGAGCACGTCATAAGCTCCGTTCGAGCATTTTGCGGGGGCACCGAACAACAAGATGACCTGACCATCGTGGCCGCAGAGTTTCTCTAGCCGCGGTGCTTCTGAATGGAGGCCCGGTGTCGGACATAAGTCCACCCTAGAGCTCGGCCACGGTGCTGTCGGCATATGCGAAAAGAGGTTCCGGTAAGGACGAGGATCTTAGCAGGTCAACCCCGGTGCTACGATGCTCGGCATGCGACGGCGAAATTTTCTGCTGCTAACGATGGTAGTGGGCATCGTCCCAATAGCTGTTGGTGCGGAAGCTACCGGTGACGAAAACGCGACTTATGCGGTCCACACCTTGGCCCTTCCCGACCATGGCCAAGGAAATATCACAATGGATTACATTGCCTATGATCCCAAGACCGGATATGTCTGGGTTCCCGCGATAAACATTGGCACGGTCGATGTGGTGGATACCACTAACAACAGCGTCCGTGAAATCCCGGGGTTTGCGACAAACGAAGTAGAAGTCCGTGGCCGTAAACGCGCTCAAGGCCCCAGCGGCGTTTCTATTGGCGATGGACTCGTATACATAGGCGATCGGGCCGACTCCAGTGTGTGCGCTGTCGATGAAAGAACGCTCGCTCGTAAAACCTGTGGCCACATCGATTCCACTCCTGACGGCGTAGTTTATGTGGCACCTACAAAAGAAGTCTGGGTTACCGCGCCGCGAGACAACTCCGTCCGCATTCTGGACAGCCTGACGATGACGCAGAAGGAAAAACTCACATTCGAAGGCCGGCCCGAAGGCTATGCCGTCGATATCAAGCGAGGCGTCTTGTACATGAATTACGAGGACAAGGACCTCACGACAGCGATTGATCTTAAGACACACAAAACCGTGGCGAAGTGGGCAGCTTCGTGCGGGGAGGACGGTCCACACGGTCTGTCGATCGATCAAGAGACCGGCTACTTATTTGTTGCGTGCAGCACGCGGGCGGAGGTCTTGGATGTAGGTCACAACGGCGCCCAGCTGTCATCTATCGATACGGGGGATGGCGTCGATGATCTCAATTACTCACCCGCCACTCACACGTTGTATGTAGGGGCGGCGAAAGACGCGCGCCTCACAGTCGCGCGAGTCGATGGCGCCGGCAAGCTCAGCCTAGTTGCAGTCGTGCCAACCCATGAGGGCGCTCGCAACGGAGTCGTCACGAAGGATGGCACGGTGTATCTCGGGCATTCGCAGCTCGGCCAATTACCCGGTCTGATTGTGGTATCGCCGAGTAGGAAGTAAACCGGTCGAAAAGCACACTCCCAGCCTCATGCAAAAGGCTTCGAGCTGCCGCAGGTGATCTACATCAACATGTACTGCAAGGGAAGACGGCGTTAAGGTGCCACAAAGAGCGGCAATTGGACTGGCACTTGGAGCTGCCGCCTCACTGGCGCTGATGCTTCGCGCAGCTCGTCATCAGAAATCGACAGTTCTAGTCCTACTCTTCGCGGCATGGGTGCTTTCGCCGTTCGTCGGGCTCGTTTACGCTCATCTGAGTTCGAAACAATGGTTACCATCTCCCCGCGTACTGTTGTATGTGCTCACGCTTGTAGTCGTGTTCACCTGTCCGGGGGTTTATGCAGCTGTTGCGTTTGGGCACACGACCTTGAAGATGGGTTTCGTTTTCCTGATGCTTCCCTTTGCGTGCTGGCTGTTTATCGGACTTGTTGTCTGTATCGCGTGGCTTGTGTCTCGCAAGCCGTCGCGACAAGGTGAGGAAGCTGAAAGAAATTAGCGTTTCCGCACGGATGATCCACGGTCTTGTCGGTTTACGGGCTACTCGGAAACTGCATTGCGGCTTCCGCGATTTCCCGGACGCCACGCAATCGATGAACGCCGCTCGGCGATATAGAATGACCAGGAAGTTTATCTGGA
>JAFAUR010000104.1 GCA_019243205.1 Acidobacteriaceae bacterium
ATTCAAGACGGCCACCGTGCTACGCATCAATGAAAGCGGTGAATGGACTGAGCATGGGGAGATAACCGTCGGCGAGCGGCCGCCACAGAAAATGATGGATTTGAGAGTCCGGCGCATTTCCCGATAGCGGATAGCTCGTGGCTCGTCGGCCCTCGTAGGGCAATAGCAGTTGTTCAGTTCTTCAGAGCGAGGCGGATTAGCAAACGGTAGGCCGTCATCCGGGAACTCCCACCAAGACATTTTCTCCTTGACTGCCTAGGAGAGTTTTTGGTATTGTCTCTCCTAGACACACAAGGAGAGGTCGTTGGGCAAACGGATTGATTTGCTGCAGGGTACGCTGGACATGCTTATCCTCAAAGCTGTCTCGCTTGGCCCGCTGCACGGCTACGGGGTTTTGCTGCGCATTCAGCAGATCTCCGGCGAACAACTGGAGATCCAGCAAGGCTCGCTATATCCGGCGCTTTATCGTCTGGAACATCAGGGCTGGATCGCCAGTGAGTGGGGAGAATCGGACAACAAGCGCAAAGCAAAGTTCTATAGCCTGACCGCGGCCGGGCGGCGCCAACTCCATGCGGAAACCGAAAAGTGGAACCGCATGGCGTCGTTGATCGCCACTATTTTGCGCACCAGTTCGGAGCAGATATGAATCTGCCAGCTCGATTCCGCTCGTGGTCGAAGTGGATGGTCCAGGGGCGGAGGCTTGAAAGTGAAATGGAAACGGAAGTGCGTTTCCACATTGAGAGCTACGCTGCCGAGCTGGTTCGCAAAGGCATGTCCCAGACAGAAGCGATGCGACAAGCAAAGATTGAGTTTGGTGCAATCGAATCCCACAAAGATTCCATGCGGGCGGCGGTGGGCGTACGGTGGTGGGGCGAACTGGGTTCGGACCTGCGTCACGGATGGAGATTGTTCTACAAGAATCCCACCCTTTCGGCGGTTGCGGTTTTGACCCTGGCTTTGGGTATCGGCGCCAACACTGCGATTTTCAGCATCGTGAATGCCGTGTTGCTGCATTCTCTGCCGTACCGCGATCCCGATCGTTTGGTACGAATCTTCTTCAACGAGCCCGGCATAGGATTGCGGGACGTTAGGTTTTCCAAGCCCGAACTGGATGACGTGCAGACGCGAGCGGGTGTATTTGAAGATGTGACTCCGATCTTCGAGGGTAGCGAGAATTTGACCGGCGCCGGACAGCCCGAGCGTCTGGAGGGGGTCAATGCCAGTTTCAGCTACTTTTCCATGCTGGGTGTGACCCCGCAAATTGGACGGTTGTATGGTCCGCAGGACTTCGCGCCTGGTTTCGCTCCAGAGGTCGTGATCAGCGATGGCCTATGGCATCGTGCTTATGGCGCCGATCCGAACGTTCTCGGCCGTACCCTCCGGCTCGACAATGATCCCTTGACAATTATTGGGGTTCTGCCACCCGGATTTCGCCATCCTGGACCGACGATTTCCGGCGACGCGGAGGTGTTTGGCGCCGGCGGATTCAGCGCAGACCCCTTTCCCAAGCCAATGCGTGGTACCCGGATTCTAGTATCTGGAATCGGACGACTTAAGCTTGGCCTGACAATGGCGCAAGCTCAGGCGCGGCTTACTGCCATGGCTGCCCAATTACGCCACGACTTTCCCGCCGATTATCCGCCGCAGGCGCAATGGACAATTGAGATTCAACCATTGCAAGAAACTTTGGTGGGCAAGGTCCGGCCCATGCTGCTGGTGTTATTGGGTGCGGTCATCCTAATCGTTTTCATCGTATCGTTGAACATTGCCAATCTTCTATTGGCGCGCGCTTCGGGGCGGCAACAAGAGATGGCGGTGCGGTTAGCGCTGGGTGCGAGCCGTGGCCGCATGGTGCGCCAGATGCTGACCGAGTCCATGCTGCTGTCGCTCATCGGCGGTGCCGCGGGAATCGCAACCGCAGTGGGTACTTTGGGTTTCATTCTGCGCCTTGTGCCATCGAACGTTCCCCGGCTCAACGAAGTACGAATCGACTGGGTGGTGCTGGCCTTCGCTCTGCTGATTTCCATTCTTACCGGCTTAGTATTCGGACTTGCTCCAGCGCTTCATTCGGCAAAAGTCGCTCTCTCCTCGGACATTCGTGAAGGTGGTCGAGGGTCCGGCTACAGCACGAAGACTGGCCGATTGCGGGATGTTCTAATCGTCTCTGAACTGGCATTTGCAGTCATACTGATGGTCGGAGCCGGCTTGCTGC
>JAFAUR010000307.1 GCA_019243205.1 Acidobacteriaceae bacterium
TCCTGCAGATGCTTATCGTAAACGCGGATGATGGCGCGCTTCATGACAACTTTGTTCCGGCTCAGGCTGCCGGCACGGACCTGTAATGGACGAGTGGCGCGCAATTGTAAGTCATCCTTGCCCCGGATCGCGCCAGCCGCAACCACAAATCGAAATCTTCCGCGGGTGCTGTCGCCGAAAGTTCGTAGGAGCGTATAAGTTCTAAGTACTTGGACCGTGTCGCGGCAGATCGACGGATTCCCGTTCTGCTGATGGCTCGTTCTCTCGATTACGGCGGGTCTGAACGGAATCTTGGAGAGTATGCGATCGTCCTTCGATCCAAAGGGCTTTCTCCCCATGTTGCCTGTTTCCGCCCGGAGGTGTGCGCTGGCACGAACTGGAATGCTCAGGAGTTCCTATCACGGCTTTTCCTGTATCCTCGCTCCGGAAACCCTCCCTCATCACACACATGCTCGCGTTCTGGCGGTACCTAATACTCCATCGGATTCAGATTGTCCACACTTTCGATGCTGCGAGCAGTGTATTCGCCGTTCCAGCGGCTCGCTTAGCCCACGTACCCGTAACGCTCGAAGGCCAACTCCGGTATCGCGCGCTCGTCCCGTGGAATCTCCGGTTTGTTCTGCCGATAGTAGACCGCCTGTGCACAGGAGTGGTGGTCAATTGCAAGGCGGTTCGTGAGGACTTAGAACGTCATTGGAATGTTCCTCGAAGCAAGATTCACATCTGCTACAACGGCCTCGCTCCCGAGCGCTTCCACTCGATCGACAGGCGCAGACCTCCCGCCGTATCGGGGGCGAGCGTAGTCATCGGTACCGTAACCGTGCTGCGGCCGGAAAAAGATCTCGGGTGTCTGATTCAGGCATTTGCTCACTTACTGAAGTCCCAGCCCGATGCGAGGCTCGTTGTCGTCGGTGATGGACCGATGCGACAGCCGCTCGAAGAGCAATCCCGCAACCTCGGTTTAGCATCGGATGTGATCTTTACCGGAGCGCAGGCCGACCCGTCTACTTGGATGGCGGCAATGGACATTTACGTGAACTGCTCAACGTCGGAGTCTTCCTCTAACTCTCTTCTCGAGGCGATGGCCTGCGGGTGCTTGCCGGTGGCCTCCGACGTTGGCGGCGCCCGGGAGATGTTGACGGACAATACTGGACTCATCTGCGGCGCTCTCTTCAAGCCGGGGTGCCCCCGCATGTTGGCAAACATCCTCCAACAGTACTCGTCCGATACCGGAAATCGTCTGAACCTGGCGAGCGCTGCACGCCGACGAGCATTAGGCGATTTCACGATCGAACGTTCCGTGGAGGGGCTCGCCCGGCTGTACCGCAACCTGCTGGAGTCCCGAACGAATCATCAGGACACGCGACCGACGGAAACGGTGTAGTCTGGGCGAAGGTCTTCGGACATGTTCGAGCGATACACCGACCGGGCTCGCCGCGTAATTTTCTTCTCGCGGTGTGAGGCGAGCCAGTTTGGTGTGGACTACATGGAGCCGGAGCACCTGTTGCTCGCCCTGCTCCGCGAGGACCCGGCTCTGCGCGCCCACTTTGTCCGAAAGCAAATCCGTCGTGGCGAGATCCGGCGGCGGATTGAGACAAGAACTCCACCGCGGGCGCTCAATAACTCCATCTCAATCGAATTCAGTGCCGGTTTGAAAAACGTCCTGTTGCGTGCGTCGGAGGAGGCCCGGGGACTCGAACAGAATCGCATCGATTCGGGCCACCTTGTGCTCGCGTTATTGCACGATGCCGGCAGCTTCCCCGGATCCCTTCTCCGGGAATTTGGTGTTCAATACGAGCGCTATCGAGAGATTGTCCGAAACACCGAAGAGCCAGTCGATCGGGCCCGTATAACTTTCGTTCGTCGCGACCAGGAGAGCGCCCTTGAAGAAGACGCCATTCCTCCTTCCGCAGACGCGCTTGCGCCCATCATTGGACGGCTTCGCCACATCCTGGTCACGGCTGCTGCATATCTGCACACCGATTCGGAATCGCACGAGCTTGGCAGACTTGCCCGCAAGCCTTGGATGCGCAAGCAAGCCCTCGGCCACCTTGTAAACCTGGCAGCCACTCACCATTACTGGTTTACGCGCGCCCTGGTCGAGCCAAAACTGACCGCGCTCATCCCTGTCGACGAGAGTTGCATCGAGGAGCAGCACTTCGAAGAGTTCTCCTGGCGGCAACTGGTCGACCTCTGGTTCCTTTCGAATCGATTGCTGATTCACCTGCTCACGAAATTCCCCGAATCCAAACTTCAAGTACAGTGCCGGATCGGCGTTACTGAGTCCATGACATTCATCGAACTTGTAGAAACTTACGTCGATAGTGTGGAAGATCTTACAGCGCAGGTTTTGAGTCTGCTCTAGGTTCGGAGGTGCTGGTTGAAGCATTTGGAGCGACTGAGGTCTCTAACGAACAGAAATATGCTGCCAAACCGCAGAGCTTCGGCTCAGGAATGGATCGATGCCGGATTCGCCACCCCAGCCAAGAAAGCAAAGCGAGTCGATTTGTCGCAGATGTCGTTCGCCGAAGCGGAGGCAAGCGGCCTGGTCTATCTCAACGGTCGTGCAGCCGAAATTATGGACCGGGAAGCCTGGAAGAAGCACTCGGGCTAACGAACGCGTTCGTATCTTTCCGATTCATCCACCACTGATTGTTCTCCTGATCGAGCAGAGCCTCAACGCGCTCAGCCAGGATGACTTCCTTTTCGCGGTCCGATTTCACATAGGGTCCGGCACTGGACAAGTATAGGTATTTTTCCCGCTTCAGTGCTTCGCACGTGGATCGGTACAGCAACCAATTTGCCTGGTACCGATTGAATTGCTGAATCGCTTCGGAAAGAGCAATGGTCGCCGTAAATGAGGCAAGCACACGAGGATCCGTCAGTCCGAAGGTTGCCAGCAGCGGGACGATCGTTGATGCCAGGATGGACCAGCCTTTCAGTGCCGCGTAGATTTTCCGGTCGCGCCGGCTTTGCCGGTCGTACCACGTGATTTGGTTCTCTAAGCGCGAAACGGCGGGCACCGTTGAACCGCTCATTTTTGGCAGTCCTCCCATGGGGAGTGTGCCAGTCGAGCGTAGCGGAGCGCTTTTTCGCCCGCTAAACAGCTGAGAACGCACACAGCAAAAAATTTCCGAGTAGCAGTGACTGATTCCCATTAGTCCTACGCATGTGACAATCAACAAGCGAAAGCTGAGTGCAACCTTGCTTACTGGCGCCGGTACCGTCATTGGCGCCGCCATCGGCGCGCGGCTCCTGAAACGGTATCCGCCCGACTGGATCAGCGGCAAGGTCGTCCTTATTACGGGCGGATCTCGAGGGCTCGGTTTGTGCCTGGCCCGTGAGTTTGGAACCGCCGGTGCTCGCCTTGCACTTATAGCGCGGGACAGGGAAGAACTCGAACGAGCCAAGCGACTGCTGGTGAGCTCAGACGTAATCAGGTCCGAGAACGTTCTACTGATCGAAGCCGATCTCACGCGTCCGGCGGACATAGCGCAACTTGTGCATCGCGCTGTTGATTACTTCGGACGCATCGATATTCTGATTAACAACGCGAGTCTGATTCACGTCGGGCCGATCGAACGGCAGCCAATCGAGGTTTACCGGGAGGCGATGGAGACCGGCTATTTCGCCATGATTGAGACTATCCAGGCTGTACTGCCGCAGATGCTCGAACGCGGGAACGGCGTCATCGTGAACATCGCTTCTATTGGCGGGAAGGTGCCCGTGCCACACTTGGCGCCTTACACCGGGATGAAATTCGCAGCTGTGGGTTTCTCCGAAACCTTGAATGCCGAACTGCGGCCGAAAGGCATCCGGGTTACCACGGTTTGCCCCGGGCTGATGCGCACCGGCTCATTTCCAAACGCGATTGTCACGGGCGATCTCGAAAAAGAGTACCGGTGGTTCGCAATTGCATCGACAACGCCCGGTCTTTCGCATTCCGCGGAAGCGGCCGGGCGAAAGATTCTTCGAGCCGTGCGTGCCGGGCGCGCGGAGATCACAATCGGGCCGGACGCATGGCTTGCTGCGCGATTTGCGGCGGTTGCTCCGGAAACAACGCAGATGCTGGCTGGTACGGCGGGCGCTCTTTTGCTGCCCAAGTCTGATAGCGCATCGAGGCCAACAGAAGCGCGCCATATCCCGCCGCCCCAATCGCGCATATTCCGAGCACTCGCCAACCGGGCGACGGAACAGCACAACGAACCGCGTCCGTAGAAACTCCTAGTGAATGCCGACTGCGCCGTCAGCCGAGGCGATCAGCTTTGCCGGATCATAACCTACGCCGCGCTTGAACACGAACGTGACCTTCTCCACATCGGAGATGTGTGCCACCGGATTGCCTTCCACGAAGACAAGGTCCGCCCGTTTGCCGACTGCAATCGAACCGATTTCTTTTTCAAGACCTAAGTATTGAGCGCCGTTGAGCGAGTAGATTCGAATCGCCTCTTCCGGAGTAAAGCCCGCTTCCACCAACAATTCCAGATTCCGCTGATCTCCAAACCCGGGAAGAGCGCCGCCATTGCCCGTCGGATCGCAACCCGCGAGCAGCAGTCCGCCCGTCTTGACGAAAGCTCGTTCGAAATCCATCTCTTTCTTCAGCCACGCCACCGTTCTCCGGTTCGGGCTTGCACTGGCACGCTCCTTCGCGGCGAGATAACTTCTCGCCGCTTCGGGAGACATCGCTTCGAGCATACGGGGCTCGAGCGGAGGCCGTCCCGGAATCATAGCCTCAAACACGGAAAGAGTCGATGTCACCGCGACATGATGATCCACGAGTGTTCGAATCATTCGCTGAGCTTCTGGACCCTTGAGATCCAGAGCTTCAACCGCCGCGCCGCTCGCCCGGGCATCCGGACAGATGTCACGTTGTTTGCCGGGCGTGAATTCGCTGTCGACTAGTAAGCCGTGCTCCAGGTTGTCAATGCCCAGTTCTGCCGCTTCGGTGAAGCCGACTGAGCACAGATGGCCGGTGATCTTCATGCCGTGACGATGCACTTCCTGGATGGCGGCCGCAAGCGCGTCATGCGAGATGTTCATGTAGGCCTTGAACGACGTCGACCCCTGCGACACCCAGTACTCAACTGTTTTTCGCGCGTCTTCAGGAGTCTTCAAGACCGGCATTTGAATTGAAAACCCGCCCGGTCCCTGAATGTACGGTCCCGTAGCGTCCATGTCAGGGCCGGGAATGGCTCCGCTCTCAATCAACCTCTTCACATTGATATCTGTGTAAGGTTCGAGCGATCCGCCCGTCCGCATGGTCGTGATGCCGCACGCCAGGTACAATCGCGGCGCGCTGAACGCCTGTTCGTTGTACATAGGGATTCCGCCGGATGGATAAAACAGATGCTGATGCATGCCAACCAAACCCGGATAGATTGTGTCGCCGGTTCCGTTCACGTTGCGTGCATCCGCGGGAACCGTGACTGTTGCACTGGTGCCGAGGGCGGCGATTCTTCCTGCCCGGATCACGACCGTCTGATCTTCTTTCGGAGCGGTTCCGGTCCCGTCGATGATACGAAGGTGAGTGATGGCGATTGCAGGATCGCCGAAGCTCACGAAAGATTGAATACCCGGCGTTAATGGGTTCTGGGCTGATGAGAACGAAGCGATCGCAAGCAGCGCAACAAGCGCCAAAGGCGCAGGGGGACGCATGGATTCAGAATGGCATTACTGTTTGCA
>JAFAUR010000359.1 GCA_019243205.1 Acidobacteriaceae bacterium
GCGGAGACTTGACGATCACTCCCAGTACTGGGGCTATTCCGATTTCCGGGCAGCTCACGGGACAGTACAGCGAGCGAACGAAGGAACTGACTTTATCAAAGGCCGACGTCGCGCTTCCGCATTCGAGAGCAGCTTTCACAGGAGTGGTGGGGAAGCAGCTTGCCGGCTCATTCGAAAGTACTGATCTGCAGGATCTGAAGCCATTGGTTCCGACGTACCAACTGCCTGCGATAAAAGGCGGCGGGACAGCAGCTTTCGACGGGACCTTGTCGGGCGCGAGTGGAGACCTGCGCGTGGCCGGGAATGTCCATCTAGCGCATGCAAACTGGCGGGGCTGGGACCTCGATGATGCGCGAGCGAGCTTTGATGCTACTTCGACGGGGATACGGTTTGGGTCTCTGTCGCTGGCGGGGCCAACTCTGCAAGCGACTGGATCCGGTGATATCGAGCTACAGAACTGGAGTGTATCGCCAAATGCGAGCCTTTCGACGCGACTGCATGTCGCAAAAGCCGATCTGGCGCAATTGTTCGTTCCTTATCTTCCGCCGGGCGCGCGTGATTTACAAGGCAGCGCATCCGGAACGTTCGATATCAAGGGCCACCTGGATCATCCTTACGGCCGCGGCAACATAGAGATCTCGAAGCTGCAGGTTTTCGGCGAGCAGGTGACAAAGCTAGAAGCATCGGTTGAGGTATCCGGCAGTCAGGTAACTGTTTCCAACGGGCGGTTGCATGATGGTCTGGCATCATTACTCTTTTCCGCTGGTTACCAGCGCAGCGGAGACGATTGGCGAAACGGAAGAGTACAACTGAAGGCGGATAGCAATCCCTTTCCCTTGGCCGTTATCGATTCAATACATCGCTACAACCCTACCCTGAACGCGCAAACTGAGTTGCATGCGAAAGTGACCGCATCGATTCGACCGGGGCATTTTGATCTCCTGCAGGCGGACGGCTCACTGTCGCTACAGAAACTCAGCGTCGAGAAGACTCGCATTGGGGATTTTGCGTTTCGCGGGCGAACCGACGGGCAGGTTCTCGAGACCAACATCTCAGGCAGGTTCGAGGCAACTGACATCACTGGAAATGCGGAGGTTCGGCTAATAGAAGGAAATCCAATACGAGGACAGTTGCAATTCGCAAAGATCGATCTGGGTACGCTGCGATCCGTTTTCAGCTCAGGTTCGAGTACATTTTTTCCACTGAACGGCTCGGTTGCAGGCTCGTTTGTTTTCGACGGTGAACTGGAACATCCTTCTGCGATGCAAGTACGAGCCCACCTCAACGACTTGGAGTTGCGGTCGAAAGTGGCCGCGACAGAGATTGCGTTTAAGAGTGCGGGGCCGATTGAGATAGATGCTGCCGGCGGAGAAGCGACCATTCGAGACTTCCGATTGAACGGCCGAGGAACAGATCTGGCCGTTGCAGGAAGCTTTCCATACTTTCGGGGTGCGAGACCGGGTCGAGTCTCCGCAAAGGGAACAGTCGACCTTGCGATGGTTCAGGCGTTTACTGCACAGGTCCAATCGTCCGGGCTCGCCAACGTGGCCTTAGAGTTGACCGGGAATCCTTGGAATCCGAAGGCCAGTGGAACTATAACCGTGAAGGATGCATCGCTTGCTTCTTCTAACTTTCCATCCGATCTAACGGGGTTGAACGGGACAATCGAGTTCAATCAAACGAAGGCGAGCATCCAGAAGCTGACGGCGCAAACCGGCGGAGGACGGATAACTTTCGGAGGCTTCGTGAATTACGGAGCCGGGCCGATAGTATACAGTTTGAATGCAGCCGCAGAGGAAGTGCGAATCCGCTCCGCAGGAGGCCTTAGTGTAACTGCAACTTCACAGCTGCAACTCACGGGCACGAGCGAACGAAGCATGCTTTCCGGGAGCACGACGATTTCCCGCGTGCTGCTGAACTCGAATATGGATCTGGGGACCTTGCTCGCCTCGATCGCGACGCCTGCGGTCGCCCCCGGCAACGAGAAGGATTTGCTGACCGGCATGCAGTTTGACGTGTCTATTGAAAGCGCACCCGACCTGCAAGTAAGCACTGCGTTCAGCAGTGACGTGGAAGCCGATATCGACTTGCGCCTGCGCGGTACACGCGATCACCCCACGCTACTTGGAAGCATATTTGCCAATGAGGGCGACGTAAAGGTGTTTGGAACGCGGTACAGCATCAACCGTGGCGAGGTCAGCTTCGTCAACGCCGCACGAATCGAGCCCGTCCTCAACCTTGATGTACAGACTGAAGTCCGCGGCATCGTTGTCGACATAACGATTGCCGGACCCGTCGGTCGATTGAATGTCAATTATCGGTCAGATCCACCGTTGCTGCCCCGGGACATCATCGCCCTGTTGACAGTAGGGCGCACACCGGAGCCGGCTTCGAACATACCGAGTTCGCAGAACACGAACGAAGTGACAAGTCTGCAAGCCGGCGGAAACACGCTGTTGGGACAAGCGTTGACGCCATCTAACCGCCTGTCGAAACTTTTCGGTATCACGAATATTCGAATCGACCCGATGGTGCAGGGGCTGACGGCAGTCCCACAAGCGCGGCTCACCTTGGAGCAACAGCTGTCCAAGCAGATCTCGGTTACTTACGTGACGAATCTGTCCCAGACTTCTGAACAAATTTTTCGAGTGGAGTGGACATTCAGCCCGCATTATTCATTGGTAATTTTGCGCGACGACAACGGCGAATTCGGGCTCGACATACAGTACAGAAAACGGTTCAAGTAGCTATGAGACTTCGAGCGGCCCAAAACAAACTGAAAGTGGAGCACAGCATCATTGACGGTTTACGCCCGGTATTGGAACGCCTGCTGAAGTCAAACGAGATCCGGTCCGTTATTCCGGGCGTTATCAGACAGGTGCGCGACGCGAAGGGCAAGCCGGTAATTCGAATCACCGTGCCTACAACCAACGGCTGGAAAGCGATAGCGCTCAGCGGGGGCGCCCGGCAGGAGTTGTTTATCAGCACCCACCTCGACTCGCGAGAGTTGGAGCAACTCATCCGACAGACGCTAGACAGCAGGTGATGTCATGGGCCGCTTGTGGCTTCTTCTCTTGGCCGCTCCTGCCTTGGCAGGGCCCGTCACGTTCAATCGCGGAATTGCACCCATCGTCATTCAGAACTGCGCGCCCTGCCATCACGACGGCGGTTTGGGCCCGTTTCCACTTGTCACGTATTCCGATGTCAGAAAGCATGCTGCGCAAATCGTTGCTGTTACGAAAAGCCAATACATGCCTCCCTGGCCTCCGCAGCCGGGATTCGGTGAGTTTACAGGGGAAAGGCGCCTTTCCGACCAACAGATAAAGCTGATCGCGGACTGGTGGAAGGCCGGCGCCCCCGAAGGAAATGCGACCGAGAAACCGGCCGTTCCCCAGTTCACCGACGGGTGGCAGATGGGCACTCCAGACCTGGTTTTACAAATGCCGCAAGCATTCGAAATGCCCGCAGGCGGCGGCGACGTCTTTAGAAATTTCATCATTCGGACCGGTCTGAAGGAGACGCAGTACGTGCGCGCATTCGAATTACGGATCAGTAGTCCGCGGTCGGTGCACCATGCGAACGTCGTTCTGGACCGGACAGAGTGGTTGAGACATCGGGATGGCGAGGACGGGCGCCCCGGGTTTCCAGGGATGGACGTGATCACCGAAGCTGCTGCGAACGACTTCGACCCGGATTCGCATTTCCTGTTTTGGAAACCCGGTTCCGTGATTCGGCCGGATCCAGATGACATGAGCTGGCGTCTTGATCCGGCAACTGACCTGATTCTGAACTTGCATTTGAGGCCTACCGGGAAGAATGAAACGGTGTCCGCAGAAATAGGTCTGTATTTCGCGGCCCATCCTCCGGCCAGGTTCCCCATGCTGCTACAACTGGAACACGACGGAGCAATCGATATCGCACCCGGCCAACGTGATTTTGCTGTTTCCGATCACCTTGTCTTGCCTATCGACGTGGACGTGCTCGCAATTTACCCTCACGCGCATTACGTAGGCAAAACCGTCGAGTGCTGGGCTGTCCTGCCGGATGGGCAACGGCGATGGCTGATCCGGATTCCTGATTGGGATATCAACTGGCAGGCGGTTTATGAGTACAAATCACCTGTGCATCTGGCAAAGGGTACGCGGGTCGAAATGCGAATCACATACGACAACTCCGCTGGTAATCCCAGGAACCCGAGCAACCCCCCGATGCGCGTGACGGCCGGTGACCGAAGCCAGGATGAAATGGGACATGTGTGGCTACAGGTGCTGGCTGCACCGGCAACGACCGTTGATAAGGTGGATGGCCGCCCAGTGCTGCAGGAAGCGATTGCGCGCCGGCGCCTGGAGAAATACCCAAGAGACTTCCTCGCTCACTACAATCTTGCGGCTCTGCTTGAAAGCCAAGGCCGCTACGACGCTGCAGTTTCGTGTTACCGTGACGCGCTTTCCGCTCAGCCGGCGAATCCCACTGCGAGGAACGCCATGGCCACGGCAATGCTAATGAGCGGCGACGTGGCACAGGCAATTGAGCAACTCCGGCAGACTTTGCAAATCGACCCCGGATACATAAACGCACGCTATAACCTGGCGCGAGCACTTGCGGGAACGGGAGATTTGGCTGGAGCCGAAACGGAATTCAAACGGCTGATCAGCAGCAAACCGGACGATGTAGACGGGCTAACAGGCCTTTCGGCGGTTTACATCGCGCAGAAACGGTACCGTGAGGCGGTTCCGCTGCTTCAAGAGGCATCGCGGCTAGCGCCCGGCAATCCGGAGATCAAGACGAACCTTGGAACGGCGCTTGCGATTACAGGCGATTTGAAGGCGGCGGTTCGGGAATTTCAAGAAGCGCTGAAGCTCGATCCTGGTGCGAAGACCGCGGCGGAAAACCTGGCCCGCGCACAAGCCGCGCTCGCGGCCAAAGAGTAGGTTATTTCTTCCACAGCTTCTCCAGGACAGCTCGGGCCGGATGTATGTGCAGTGGTTCTTCTTCGACCGGTCACTCTGACGTGAAAGCGTCGCCGACAAGACAGCGCATTACCTTCTCACAGCCTTCCCGACCCATCTGACTGCGCTAAACACACTGGCG
>JAFAUR010000523.1 GCA_019243205.1 Acidobacteriaceae bacterium
AAGCATACGCGCCAGCAAATCGCCGATACGCTGGATAGCCTCAAAGCGCAGGTTCGCGTGACCGGTACCGCCACCGGGGTCAACGTTTCCATCCAGACCACGAAGGAAAATTTCCCGGCCGTGATGAATCTGGTTGCCGAAGTTCTCCGTGACCCTTCGTTCCCTGGAAATGAATTCGAGGCCTTGAAGCAGCAGGAAATAACCAGCCTGGAGTCCCAGCGAACGGAACCTATGACTTTAGCCTCCCAAATGGCCGAACGTCATGTTCGGCCTTTTCCAAAGAACGATATTCGTTACGTGATGACCATCGACGAGGAAATCGCACAGGTGAAGACCGTGACGATTGACGATGTCCGAAAGTTCTATACCGATTTCTACGGCATTGCGCGAGCGGAATTCGTGGCAGTCGGCGATTTCGATGCCGAGGCCGTTCCAAAGCAAGTCAGCAATTTATTTGACGGCTGGAAGAGCAAGGAAAAATACGCCCGCGTCGAAACTCCTTACCGAGACGTTGCTGTTGCCAATCAATCGGTAGAAACTCCCGACAAGGCGAATGCCACATTCATCGCCGTGCAGCCGATCAAAATGGACGACTCGAACCCCGACTATCCGGCTCTTGTGCTCGCCAATTACATGCTCGGCGGGGGATTCCTCAACTCGCGATTGCCGGCTCGCATCCGCGTCAAAGACGGGCTCAGCTATGGCGTAGGCAGCCAGCTGGCTGTGCCTGCCAAAGATGACGGCGGGGAATTTATCGCGTACGCGATCTCGGCCCCGCAGAACACGGCGAAGGTCGAGACGGACTTCGTCGAGGAGATGCGGCGTGCCGTCGACGGCGGATTCACAGATACGGAAGTGGCCGCTGCCAAATCGGGCTGGCTCCAGTCGCGCCAGGTTAGCCGTGGGCAGGACAATGAGTTGACCACTCGGCTGGCTTCGCAGACGTTTTGGGGCAGGACGATGAAGTGGGATGCGGATCTTGAAAGCCGCGTCTCCAGCCTGAAAACGGCCGACATTAACGAAGCACTCCGTAAATACGTCAAGCTCGATAAGATCAGCTACTTCAAAGCGGGCGATTTCGCTAAGGCCAAAGCGTCCGCCGAAACTGCGCCTCCGCCGGCTACGAAGTAGCGCATCAGGCGCCCTCCAGGACGGGGCCGGATGCGAAACTAGTAGCAAAATGACTGGAAATCAGATCCGTGCGAAGTTTCTCGAATACTTCGCCGGTCAGGGGCATCGCATCGTCCGCAGTTCCTCTCTGGTCCCCGCGGACGATCCCACGCTCCTGTTCACCAACGCCGGAATGAATCAGTTCAAGGAAGTGTTCCTTGGGCTCGAAAGACGCGACTACTCGCGCGCTACCACCTCGCAGAAGTGTGTCCGCGCCGGCGGTAAGCACAACGATCTCGAAAACGTTGGCTACACGCGCCGCCACCAGACGTTTTTCGAGATGCTCGGGAACTTCTCGTTCGGCGATTACTTCAAGAAAGACGCCATCGCGTTTGCTTGGGAACTGGTGACCGGTTCGAACTGGTTTGCGCTGCCCAAAGACAAGCTGTATGTCACAGTGTTCCGCGAAGACGATGACGCGGAAGAACTGTGGCAAAAGGTGGCGGGCGTTCCAAAAAACCGCATCTTCCGCCTGGACGAAAAAGACAATTTCTGGCAAATGGGTGAAACCGGTCCCTGCGGCCCCTGCTCTGAGATTCACTTCGACATGGGACCGCATGCCGCCGAGCCCGGCCGTGAACACGAGGCATTCCCGAGCGATGCCGGTGGCCGTTTCGTCGAGATCTGGAATCTTGTCTTCATGCAGTTCGACCGGGATGCGAGCGGCAAATTGACGCCCCTGCCGCGTCCGTCCATCGATACGGGAATGGGTCTCGAACGTGTTGCTACCGTTCTGCAGGGTCATCTTTCGAACTACGAAACGGACCTTCTCTCGCCCCTCGTCGACCGCACCGCCGAACTGCTGCATGTTCCAAGAGATAAAGACGGACGCGTACAGATTGCCCTACGCATCAACGCGGATCACGCTCGCGCCACGGCGTTTCTGATTCATGATGGCGTGGTTCCGTCGAATGACGGCCGGGGCTACGTGCTACGTAAGATTATGCGCCGTGCCATGCGCAATGGCCGGCTGGCAGGCGGATCGGAGCCGTACTTCCACAAGTTGACGAGCTTCGTAGCCGAGCTGATGAAGCCTGCGTATCCGGAACTGCAGGAGAGCGTCGAACGTGTCGCACGAATCGTCAAAGACGAAGAAGGCCGCTACGCAACCACGTTCCAAATGGCGGAACGTTTCTTTCAGGACGAAGCGAAATCCGCGGTGAACGGCGTCCTCTCCGGTGCTGTCGCGTTCAAGCTCTACGACACATACGGCCTTGCGCTGGACGAGCAAGAAGAAATGGCCCGAGAGGTTGGCCTCACCATCGATCGCGAGAATTTTGCGGAGGAGATGGAGAAGCAGCGTTCCCGTGCTCGCGCTAGCTGGAAAGGGGGCGCGGAAAAAGCGCAGATCGCGGAGGTTTACAAAGACGTGCCTTCCGTAGATTTTCTCGGGCGCGACCGCACCGAAATGCCGGTCGAAGTCACGCGCCTCATCGTAGATCGCGCTCCCGCCGATGTGGTCGAATCGGGCAATGCCGAGGTCGTTTTTCCCGAGACGCCGTTCTATGCGGAATCAGGCGGACAGGTGGGCGATACCGGCCTGCTGCTCGAAGCCGAAACACGCGATAAAGTTGCCATCGTCGAAGGCGCCTACAAAGCCACTCCGTCCGTCACGGTGCAAAAGATTCGGGTTCTCAAGCCGATTCGGATGGGCGATCACCTCATTGCCGTCCTCGATGCT
>JAFAUR010000584.1 GCA_019243205.1 Acidobacteriaceae bacterium
CAGCCCCATGTATGCGAACAAGAATATCGTTGAGAATGCATCGAACTCGAAAGATCACACAACGTTAGTCGCTGCGGTAAAAGCCGCGGGGCTGGTTGACACTCTCGAACAACCTGGTCCATTCACGGTTTTTGCACCCACGAATGACGCGTTCAACAAACTCCCGGCGGGTACAGTAGACACTCTGTTGAAACCGGAAAATAAGGAAATGCTGACGAAGATCCTCACCTACCATGTCGTGCCCGGTAAGCTGACGGCCGGCAAGCTGAAGAAACAGATTGAAGAGGGCGGCGGAACAGCGATGCTCAAGACAGTCAATGGCGAGACCCTGACTGCGATGGCGGATGCTTCCGGCATAGCTCTAAAAGATGCAAAAGGAAATATCGCTCATGTGACCGTGGCAAATGTCAATCAGTCAAATGGCGTCATTCATGTGATCGATATGGTTCTTCAACCGTAACTCTCTTCGCTGAAACAGGTCTCGTGAGCAGGGACCTGTTCGGCGCCCCCGTTCCGGAGTTACTAAGATGTGTTCGATACCTCTGGAGTGGGAATTGGCCTCACTTGTCAAAATGCCCGGGAAATCCGAGCCCGACCCCGAATCCACTTTGGTTCGCCGGCTGAAGGCTCGCGACGGGCGTGCCATGGTCGACCTATATGATCGTTATGGCAGGCTGCTCTATTCAGTGATTTTGCGGGCTGTAAACGATTCTGCAACGGCTGAAGATCTTCTGCAGGAGACGCTGATGCGTGTGTGGAATCGGATTCACACCTTCGATGAGACAAAAGGCAGGCTGGAAGGCTGGCTGGTCACGGTCGCGCGCAACCGTGCGCTCGATCATCTGCGCGCGAATCAAACGTCTCCGCTCGCCGCAACTGCGGACCTCGAAGACCTCGAACGCGCCGGCATGTTTTATCGTTCTGAAAGCCATGCCGACCGGATTGCGCAGGAAAACGCGGTCAACGCGGCGCTCGGGAGCCTCAATAAAGATCAGCGCCAAGTCATTGAGCTGATCCACTTCGAAGGGTTAACGCAAACTGAGATCGCGGCAAAGCTCGGACGTCCGCTCGGGACCGTCAAAGGAATGGTCCGCAGCGCTCTCAAGTGCCTCCGGACCGCCATGGCGGGAGGTGTTTCGTGAGCTGCGACCAGTTTCAGGATTCCTACGAACTGTATGCACTCGGTGCGTTGGAGAGCGCTGAAGCAAATGCCCTTCGCGAGCATCTTGCGACCGGATGTTCGGCTTGCAACGCGGAGGTTCGGCGAGCTGTTCGGCAGGGCGAAATCATCTTTCGAACCGTTCCTTCCATCGAACCGCCCGCGGCTTTGCGCTCCCGGGTCGAATCTGTATTTGCGCCGCGCCGCGCGTCCCGTCCGTCGCTCGTTCCGTGGCTGATCGCCGTTGCGGCGATGCTGGCGCTGGTCATTGGGCTGGTGGTGCAACGTCGCGCATACGATGCGGAAACGCAATTGGCTCGCGCCGATGCTGCCCAAGTTCAACGTCTTTCCCACATGCTTGAAATTCTTCAGGCGCCTGGCACTGTTGAGGTCTCGTTTGGCCCGGGGAAGACGACCGGGCCTCACGGCAGTCTTTTCATTCACAAAGGCCTGGGAATCGCAATGGTGGTCGGGGGGCTACCGAAGGCGCCGGCTGGGTTGAAGTATGAAAGCTGGGTGGTGCCAAAGAATGGATCACCTCAGCCGGTAGAGCCCTTTGCGCCAGATCCTCGTGGCCGTGCCGTAACAATCGTACGGGGTCCGGTGAATGTGGCGGATTTGACGGCGCTCGCGGTAAGCCTCGAACCGGAAAACTCAAATCCCGTTCGGCCGACAACCGTGGTTTTCGCGGCTCATGTCTGAAGAACCTTCCCAAAATCGAACTGGCACGAAGATGTATTCTCAACTAGAGCAATGCGCAATTCAGTTAGCAGTCTCCTCGCGTATGCGGTTTTGGTAGCTGCATCCGTTTCCTTGTTAAGCCAACCCGCCGGTGCCCGTCAGGGGCAGGCGACCTCGTCCAGCCAAACTAATGCGAAACCCGAAGACACTGAGGTTTGGGAGCCGGTACCCAAAGTTGTCACTCCTGGGCCAACCTGCGGAGCCCCACCATCCGACGCGATCGTGCTCTTCGATGGCAAAAACTTGGACGAGTGGGTCTCCGTGAAGGACAAATCTCCGGCGCAGTGGACTGTTTCTGATGGCGTAATGACAGTGAATAAGGCTGTCGGAAGTATTGAGACCAAACGGGCCTTCAAGGATTATCAATTACATGTGGAGTGGAGAGTGCCGGAGAACATCAGCGGCACGGGCCAGGCGCGCGGCAACAGCGGCATATTCTTGGCGTCCACCGGAACTGGCGACGCTGGCTACGAATTACAAGTTCTCGATGTCTACAACAACAAGACGTACGTTAACGGAATGGCCGGTAGCATTTACAAGCAGGCGATCCCGCTCGCGAATCCGTGCCGCAAGCCTGGCGAGTGGAACGTTTATGACATCGTGTGGACCGCACCCACATTCAATGGAGACGGATCCGTAAAAACTCCGGCGTACGCCACCGTCTTATTCAACGGTGTGCTGGTGGAAAATCATTACGAGTTGAAGGGCGAAACGCTCTATATCGGCAAACCATTTTATAAGGCATATACGAGCGCGCCCATCAAGCTGCAGGCGCACGGCGACAAAAGTGAGCCCATCAGCTTCCGGAATATCTGGGTCAGGCCGCTGGAATAACGAGGTTCAGATGATGCGCTTTATCTGTCTTACTCTGGTCCTCGCGTCTGTCGTCACTGCAGCCCCCGGCAACAAGCCGTTTGATACGTCGGTCATCTTCGAGTGGAGAACTCCGTCGAGCCCGCAGATCACTCCCGATGGCAAGTTTGT
>JAFAUR010000687.1 GCA_019243205.1 Acidobacteriaceae bacterium
CCATGCCACCCGCTCCGAGCAGCTCGATGATCTGATAAGGTCCGAGTTGCGTTCCGGGAAAAAGCAGCGCAGCGGGGGAAGAGCCGAGCCGGCGGACCGAGTCGTGGAGCCTGGCATGTTCCGGCAGGGAACCGTATTCTTCGAGCACGGTTTCGACTTGAGCCCGCAATTCCTCGTCACCCTCGCAGGCGCCGTCGAGAAATGTGCCCCGGTCTCGCGGGAGCTGCTCAACCGCCGCATCGAAGAGCGACTCGACCCTTTGCCACTCGTTGCGTGCCATATATCGTCCCGTTATCCAGATCCCGCCGCGAGCCGGGCCGCGCCGTCCCGCAGATTCTATCTCCATCGTTCACAGACTGCCGCGTTGATGCCTGACGCGGCGTGAACAAGCCGTCCGATAAACTGGACTGACATGGCCGCGAACCGCTGGGCAATCATGACGTTGTTCGCGGCTTTCACAGCAGCGGGCCTCGCTGGAGCGGACGGTACCGTCCCGAAACTGAACAAACCGAAACTCGAGTCGTATATCCGTTACGTCGAAGCCTATACAGCGGCGGTGAACATCGACATCCATGATCCGGAGCCGAGCGCATTCCCGGGCTACTCCCGGGTTCTGGTTCGCGTCAGCTTACATGGCCGTAGCGGCGGAGACAAAGTGTACTATGCCACGGCAGATGGTGAGCATTTCTTCAGTGGCGCGCTCTGGCAGCTCGGGCAGAATCCGTTTCTCGATACTCTCGTACGTCTGCCGCAGAATGGCCCCTCATTCGGACCAGCTAACGCGAAGGTGAGTATCACCGTATTCAGCGATTTTCAATGTCCGTACTGCCGGGAATTTGCGAGAACCATTCGCGACAACATCCCGAAGCAGCACCCCAATGATGTTCGTGTGATTTACAAGGATTTTCCGCTGGATGCAATTCACCCCTGGGCTCGCACCGCGGCGGAATGGGCTCACTGTATCACCGATCAAAACCCGGCTGCGTTCTGGACCTTTCACGATTGGATCTTCCAACACCAGGGCGAGATCGACAATAAGGGTACGAACCTGAAGGAGAAGATGCTAGGCTTTGCCGCGGAACAGAAGCTTGATGGCGGCAAACTCGCGGCGTGTGTCGACACGCATGTTCACGCGCCTGACGTCGCCGCCAGCATCGCAGCAGCTTCGGCCCTGGGCGTGCAGCAGACGCCCACGTCTTTCTTCAATGGTCGTATGGTTGGCGGCAGCTTGAAATGGGATGACATGAACTCGCTGATTCAATTTGAATTGAACCGCCCGGCGGATATACCGGGACCACCTGCAAGTGAATCAAAGGACGGCCATTAAGGTCGCTCCCATGGATTATTAGAAGTACGGAATAAGGCGAACTGCGGAGGTAAAATAAGCGACCGGGATCCGGCGTTTTCGCCGATACGTAGCTTGTGCAGTCAAATCCTTTCTCTTCAATTGATCTGAGTCGGAGTGACACTTTCTTGCAAGCCATAGCCGCTTTCTCAAATACGAAGTCGAGCGCTTTCCGGCTCCCGCCACTGATTCTCCATCCATTTTCGAGTCCGGAGGACAATTCCGTGCTGATGGAGAGTTCGCGAGCCAGCCTGGCCTTACAAGGCTTTCTGCCGCAGCCTGAGGCGATGGAAGAGGATTTGAATCGCGTGCTGACGAGGGGCAGGTTTGCCGAGTTGAAAATGCTCTTCTACATCGGCAAGGACCTGGGCCGCTGGCTGGAACAGTGTGTGGAAACTGCGCAGCTTTCCGGTCAGTTCGAAGGCCGTGCTATCCGCCAGGAAACCTTTGCGGTATTCCTGGTCAACTATCTGCCTTCGCATGTGCGCACGAAGCTAGAGGGCTGGGGTGTTCTGGACCATTGCGCTTTGTTTCGCCGATCGATTGGTCTCCATACAGTTTTCTCCGAGTGCCCGTCCGCTGCCTGCTTCACTCCGGAGTTTCTGAAGAAGTATCACCGCCATCTGGATTCGTGGTACGAGCACCGGCTGAACAGCACTAACTTCGAATGGCCGGAGCCGAATGACTTTGTGTTCGATCTGTACGCCTCAGGCGAATACACGATTATGCTCGAGCAGAGCTGGGCTGATAACGAGTAGGGTTCGATGGCGGAATCCAGGCAGGAGCGAGAGTAAGCTGTAGGAATGAATCTGCCGCGATTCGTCCTCGCAGAACAGCATTTTCCGAATCGAGCTATTGCCAATATCCCGGAACATATCCGGCGCGAGTTATCGCAAGCCGATTTCGTATCGCGTGTGCCTAAGGGCGCACGCATCGCGATTGGAGTGGGTAGCCGCGGGATTTCGAACATCGCTACGATCGTCAAGTCGGTTGTCGATTTCTGGAAGGAACACGGAGCTAATCCGTTTATCTTCCCGGCCATGGGCAGCCACGGCGCCGCGACCGCCGAGGGACAAGCAGACGTTCTGGCGCACTACGGCATCCATGAAGCCACCATGGGAGTACCGGTCATCAGTTCGCTCGACGTGGTTCCGCTCGGACGCACAGAGGAAGGCATCGAGACCTATATCGACAAGAATGCGTACGAATCCGATGGCGTGTTTCTGATCGGCCGCATCAAGTGGCATACGGATTTTTCCGGCAGCTTGGAGAGCGGGCTTTTCAAGATGATGGCCATTGGTCTTGGCAAGTTCGCCGGAGCCCGGCAGTACCATACTTTCGCGTACCGGCTTGGACTGGAACGCGTCATCCGCAGCGTTGGTTTGAAGGTCTTTGCGTCAGGGAAGATCCTGGGCGGTCTCGCCATCCAGGAAGGCGCTCATCACGAGACGGCAGGGCTGGTAGTCGTTTCGGGAGCGCAGGGCGGCAAGGCGCTGATGGAACGCGAGGAAAAACTTCTGGCCGAAGTCAAGTCTTGGATGGCGAAACTGCCGGCGCCCGAGATTGACATCCTGATCATCGATGAAATGGGCAAGAACATCAGCGGCGCGGGGATGGATACAAAGGTAATCAACCGTAGCATAAATTGCCACTACAACCCGTTCGCGGATACGCCCGTGGTTCACCGGATTTACGTTCGCGGCCTGAGCGAGCTCACGTATCACAGCGCTGTCGGTCTCGGCCTCGCGGATGTAGTCCACGATCGTCTGGTGGCGGATGTGGATTGGAATCCGACCTACATCAACTCACTGACGGCCTCCACTCCATGTGCAATCCGCACGCCGATCCATTTCCCGAATGACCGCGAGGTGTTGTCGAAGATTGCGCCGACGGTGGGCAAGCTTGAACTGGCGGAAGTCACCTATTGCCGGATCCGAAACACCCTGGAATTGGTCCACCTTTCGGTCAGCGAAAATCTCGTCCCGAAGCTCTTCGAAAACGTGAAGGTCGTATCGCAACCGTTCGAAGCTCGGTTTGACCAGGCGGGCGATTTTGGAGACTTCCACATGGTGAAAGATCTCCCGGAAGATTCAGGCGATTTCGAAGAGTTGTCAAAGGCGGGCATCGCCGGGCGGGAGAGCGTGCGCGGCTAGCTTTCCGGGTGGGATTTTAGCGGGCTGGATTTGGAAGGGGCGAGACGTTATCTCGCCCCTTCCAACGTTAGGCCTCAGAAGGAGAAGCGGAGCGAAAGCTGCAGGTTTCGCGCCAAATTGCCCTTCTGCGTTACTTCGCCGAAGGTGGAAGACGTCGGGGTAACGTTCGGACCGCCTGACTCGCCGAAATTCGCCCAGTTCGGGTGATTCGGGAAATCGTACGCTTCCGCTCGGAACTCGAATGCGCTACGTTCGGTGACCGTGAAGGTCTTGAACAGCATCAAGTTCCAAACCTGGAATCCCGGCCCGTAAACTGAGTCGCGAACACTCGGCTGGAGATTGAACGTCCCGGGCGCAGGTTGCGAAACATTCGCCGTA
>JAFAUR010000748.1 GCA_019243205.1 Acidobacteriaceae bacterium
AGACAACCAGGAGGTTGGCTTAGAAGCAGCCACCCTTGAAAGAGTGCGTAATAGCTCACTGGTCAAGTGATTCCGCGCCGACAATGTAGCGGGGCTCAAGCACACCGCCGAAGCCGTGTCATTCACGTATTAAGCCCGGCGCTGCGCAAGCGGCGTCCAGGTGCGTGGATGGGTAGGGGAGCGTCGTGTGGCGAGTGAAGCAGCGGAGTGATCCAGCTGTGGACGCCACACGAGTGAGAATGCAGGCATGAGTAGCGAAAGAAGGGTGAGAAACCCTTCCGCCGAATGACCAAGGGTTCCTGGGCCAGGCTAATCCGCCCAGGGTAAGTCGGGACCTAAGGCGAGGCCGACAGGCGTAGTCGATGGACAACGGGTTGATATTCCCGTACCCGTGATAACACGCCCATGCTGAATCTGGTGATGCTAAGCGCATGAAGCCGGCGAGACCTTCGGGTCAAGCTGGTGGAGCGCGCGACCCGAACCAGTAGTAGGCAAGCAAAGGGGTGACGCAGGAGGGCAGCTCAGCCCGGGCGTTGGTTGACCCGGGGTAAGGGTGTAGGGCGAACCGTAGGCAAATCCGCGGTTCATATGCCTGAGACCTGATGCCGAGCCGTATAGGCGAAGTGAGTGATCCCATGCTGCCGAGAAAAGCCTCTAGCGAGTGTTATTGCGGCCCGTACCCCAAACCGACTCAGGTGGTCAGGTAGAGAATACCAAGGCGATCGGGCTAACTGTGGTTAAGGAACTCGGCAAAATGCCCCCGTAACTTCGGGAGAAGGGGGGCCGGTTGACGTGTAGGAATTTACTTCCGAAGCGCTGGCCGGCCGCAGAGACCAGGCTGAAGCGACTGTTTACTAAAAACACAGGTCCGTGCGAAGTCGCAAGACGATGTATACGGACTGACGCCTGCCCGGTGCTGGAACGTTAAGGGGACGGGTTAGTCCTTCGGGGCGAAGCTCAGAACTTAAGCGCCAGTAAACGGCGGTGGTAACTATAACCATCCTAAGGTAGGAAATCCCGGGAAACGCCATTCCCGGATCTGCCCGCTGCGGAAGTGATTCCGTAGCTGCAGCTGGCTATATGCTGGAAAAACCGAGTATCCGGCGCTACCGAAACTGTCAGACCCGATAACTAGGGTCGGCCGCAGTGGAGGTGACAATGTGACCGGTGCGGTCAATCAGCAGGAAAGGCCAGGCTTCGAGCAGTGGGTCGTCGGGTTCGTAGACGGAGAAGGCTGCTTCTCGGTGCCGATCTTTCGGCAGCGGAGCGCGCGCCTCGGTTGGCAAGTCCAACCGGAGTTCGCCGTCGTCCAGGCAGCGCCTAGTGCGCATGTCCTTGACGACTTGGAGCAGTATTTCGAATGTGGTCATGTCGGTGTCAATCGCCGGCGCGACAACCATCGGCACGACATGTACCGATGGTCGGTGAGGTCGCTAGCTGACCTCGAGAAACGCATCATTCCGTTCTTCGAGCACAACCCACTGAGAACGGCGAAAGCTTCGGAGTTCGTCAAGTTCGCCACGGTGATCCGCATGATGCGGGAGCGCCGTCATCTCACGATGGCAGGGCTCACGGAGATTGCCTTCATCGCGGAGAGCATGAACTTCCGGAAGCCGTCTCGATTTCTGGAATCCTCAGAGGCCATACGCCAGCCATCTCGGACGACGACCGAGATGAAGATATGGTCCTTCCCCCATGGCGACATGGGGAATGCGAAGAGCGAAATTCCTTGTCGGGTAATTGATTTGCCCGGTGTACGGGCGACCGTACACATCAACCCGCTCATAACGGCGAAGCCCTACCCAGTGGCTGTGTTCAAGGGCACAGCAATGACTGGCGGGTAATGCCGTGGGAAGCCCTCTGCCGAGCTAGCTCGGTATGGCCCCGTAACGACTGATCCCTTCGGGGTGAGGCTCCGGTCCCTGTCAGACCCGGCACCTAGCGTGCCGAGCATGGCAAATCTATGGCCGGTGCAATACGCGGGCTCTCAGCAAGGAGTGGACCTGGCGTCGTACATCTCCGGGTACGTAGACGGAGAAGGATGCTTCAACGTTTCGCTCGCTCCCCGATCCACGCTTCGCGCGGGTTGGGAGGTCCGGCCCAGCATCTCGGTCAGCCAGAACGGTGATCGAGCTGAGGTTCTGACGCTCATTCAGTCGTACTTCGACTGTGGAACGCTCAGGCCGGATCGCAGCGACAAGACGTTGAAGTGGGAGACACGCAGTCTCGCCCCGATCCTCGATCGGGTCCTTCCGCACTTCCGTCAGTACCCGCTTCTGTCAAGCAAGCAGAAGGACTTCGAGCACTTTGCCTCCGTATGTGAGGCGATGGCCCGAGAGGAGCACCGCACGGTGTGTGGACTCCGCGAGATCGTTCGGCATGCCGGCCAGATGAACCCAAGCGGTAAGCGGATTTATCTGCCGGACCAGATCCTGCAATCTCTTGCTGAGATGAAGGCATAGTCTGTCCCCCTGGAAACAGGGGATTATGACGAAGTTCCGACCTGCACGAATGGCGTAACGACTTCAGCGCTGTCTCAACCACAGACCCGGCGAAATTGCAGTACGAGTAAAGATGCTCGTTACGCGCGGCAGGACGGAAAGACCCCGGGACCTTCACTACAGCTTGATATTGGTGATTGGTTCGAATTGTGTAGGATAGGTGGGAGACTGTGAAGCCGGCACGCCAGTGTCGGTGGAGTCGCCGTTGAAATACCACTCTGTTCGTACTGATTATCTAACCTCGGTCCGTAATCCGGATCAGGGACAGTGTCTGGTGGGTAGTTTAACTGGGGCGGTTGCCTCCCAAAAGGTAACGGAGGCGCCCAAAGGTTCCCTCAGCCCGGTTGGCAATCGGGTGTCGAGTGCAAGTGCACAAGGGAGCTTGACTGTGAGACAGACATGTCGAGCAGG
>JAFAUR010000875.1 GCA_019243205.1 Acidobacteriaceae bacterium
GCGATTTGCGGGGTGATGGAAGTGTGTTCGGGCCAAAGGACGTGGATAATACCGCCGCATTTTGCGCTTTGGATTCCAGCGCGAACCCAGCATAGAATTCGCATGCCTGGAGCCGTATCTATGCGCACGTTGTATATCAGATGGGGACTAGTTTCCGCGTCAACAACGGATTGCTCTGTGCTGCACGTAACACCGCTGCTGCGAGAACTTATTGTAGAGACAGTACGCATCGGCCAATTGCGAACAAGGAACCACCTGGAGCGAGCGCTTCGCGACCTGGTCGTCGCTCATCTGGAGAACGCGTCACCGGTGCCGATCTTTGTGACGCTCCCGCGAGAACCGCGCGCGCTCGTAGTCGCGCAGGCCGTGCTGAAATATCCCGCTGAATCTCAGACGCTCGCCAGATTGTGTGCCCACGTTGGCGTGAGTGTCAGAACAATAGAGCGGGCTTTCCAGAGGGATGTGGGCATCGACTTTGAATCGTGGCGCCGTCAGGTCCGGCTGATGAAGGCAGTGGAACTGCTTGTTGCAGGATGCTCGGTCAAGCAAGTGGCTTTCGGGGTTGGCTACCGGCAATGCAGCGCCTTCGTCAAAGCGTTTAGCCGTACATTCGGGACGACTCCAAAGGTTTGGATCTTAGAATTAGAAAGACTCGATCAGAACGACCAATCTTCTCGCGCGTGATGCAACTACAGTCGCTAAGTTCCAAAACTCAATCAGCGACCCCGAGCCAGCCACTCGTCTAAAACAACGCGCCTCCTTCGACTAACCGGAATCCGCGAACCGTCTCGCAATATCGCCTCATCGCCACGGGTCGTTGTACGCAGCTCCTTTATCGCATCGAGCTGGACGATGGCCGCACGGTGTACGCGGGCGAAGCGCGAACGGTCGAGCCTCGCCTCGAGTGAGCTTAGCGACTCCCGCAGCAGGTAAGTGCTCCTGCCGACGTGCAGCCGGGAATAGTAATCGTCAGCGCCAATCCAATCGATTTCGGCCACCGCGATGACGAGGTCGCTTTCAGGCGTGGAGACCACCAGCCGCTCGATGCCTTTCTTCTCACGCTCTGCCCTCTCGGCGGCGAGCAGAGCCGTGAGCCTCCTAGCGAGATCGGCGGATTCCAGCAGGCACAAGCGTTCGCGCACCCGTTGCAGCGCTGCTTCAAAGCGCTCTACGTTAAGCGGCTTTACCAAATAATCGATCGCATGCGCTTCAAATGCCCGCACCGCAAACTGATCGTGCGCAGTAACGAATACCACGGCCGGCAGGCGGTCCACGCCGCGCGAACGGAGGACTGCGAAGCCATCCATTTCGGGCATCTGGACGTCAAGGAAGAGCAGGTCGGGCTTGAGCGCGTCCAGCGCTCGCAGCGTATCCGGTCCATTCCGGCTTTCGCCTACGACGGAAATGTCTGGGTGAGGCGCGAGCAGTTGGCGGACGCCACGGCGCGCCAGTGGCTCATCGTCAGCTACCAGGACGCGGATGTTACCCATTTCCTTCCGCTTCATGATACGGCAGGCGTACCGTCGCGACTACACCGCCGACCACCGCGTTGACGACCTGGAGGGTAGCGTCCTCGCCATACATTGCCGTCAGCCGCGCACGCGTGTTCGATAGGCCTACGCCACTGCTCAAATCCGATACTGGGGGCAAACCCGGTCCGTCGTCGCGTACCGTGAGTACGAGTTGCTCGTTCTCGCGGCGCGCGCTCACTTCAAGCAGGCCTGCCTCTGCGCGGCGGGCGATTCCGTGACGCAACGCATTCTCCACTAGAGGCTGCAGGAGGAAACGCGGTACGGCGGCTTTGGCGGCCGCGGGATCAATCGCGATGTGTGGGCGCAGGCGGTCCGAAAAACGAACTTGCTCGATTGCGAGATACCGTTGCAGAAAGTCCAGCTCCTGGGAGAGCGCCGTCTCGTGGGTTTCGTCGGTGCGCAGGACCTGCCTCAATACTTCGCTCAGCAGTTCCAACATGCGCGACGCAGCTTCGGTGTTGCGGTCGCGGACCAACACGGTGACCGCGTTCAGACTGTTGAATAGAAAGTGCGGGTTGAGCTGCATACGGAGCGCGCCTAACCGAGCCTCGGAAAGCTGTGCGGCAAGACGCGCGGCTTGTGTCTCGCGCTCGCGTGCCTGGGCAAGGTAGAAGAACGAGTGCTGGATGGCTAGCAGCGCGAAGTAGACGCCCACGCCGAAGGGAAACGTAGTGAAGAGCCAGCTCACGAACCAGAGCCACACTTTCTGTGCAGTCGCGCCCGCGCCAGGCGGAAATATTCCGAGCCGCAGCAGCGTTCCGAGTGCGGCCCACGCCACGCACATCGCGAGTGCGCCTAGGATATGCAGCGTGATGTTGCGCGCCAGCTTGGGCCGTTGCAGTGGGAATCGGCGACTTGCGCGAAACACCAACGGCGTGAGCACGGCATACAGCAGCCAGTCGATAGAAGTAAAAAGCACCCAGCGCCAGTCCGGCGGGCGGCCCTCCAGACGGTTCTGAACATAGGTGTTGAATCCGGAGAGAAACGCCGGCACGAGCCACCCCCCGAAGATGAGTAACCAAAGCCGACGAGCGGTACGCGCGGGCAGCGGCATCTCGCGAAGATAACGCCTAAGGAGCGGTGATGTCCAGGGAAACCTCTCGGTTTGCCGCTGGCTGCATATAGCCTGCCGCTGGCTGCACAAATTTGTTCAACGCCATACGTCTTGGTTAGCATCGACCCATGAACCATCTTCGTTTCTTTGCCGGATTTCTTCTGGCGGCCATGCTGGCGATTACGCCGCTTTCCGCACAAGCCGATTCGAAGCGGAGTCCCGAGCAGCTCAAAGCGTCCTACGCGGCGCACAAATCCGATTTCGATTACCTGCTCGGAGATTGGGAGTTCACGTCCGAGAGTCAGGACTACGGAAAATTCGGCGGGCGCTGGAGCGCCGTGCGGTTAGAGACGGGACAAATCCTCGATGAGTACCGCGTTATTGGCGATCACGGCGAGACGTTCTATGTGACTTCGACCATCCGGGCCTACAACACACAGGCCGATCGCTGGGAGCTGATCGGGATGAATGCAGGCGGCGGCTTGCAAGACTTCGGAACCGCCCAGCGTGTCAATTCAGAGATGCACATTGAACAGAAGTTCGGCGTTGCCGAGGGTAAGCCGATTACGTTGCGGATCAGGTACTACAACATTCAGCCGGATCGCTTTTCATGGAGTGCGGACCGGTCCACAGACGGCGGGCAGACATGGGTGAAAGACTTTCAGCGCATCGAGGCGCACCGGATCGGTCCGTCACGCGAGCTGGGTGCGCTTACCCCGACGAAGAAGCCCTAACGAGCGAACAATGCCAACGATTAAAGGAAACGATCTGCCGGAAAAACGCAACGGGACAGGAAACGAGTT
>JAFAUR010000876.1 GCA_019243205.1 Acidobacteriaceae bacterium
GATAACGGCCCGCCGTCTTCTTGCCCGTCCGGCTGTGCCGTCGGCGCCGGCGGAGGAGGCGCTTGAGGCGACGGTTGACTCGGATACGGCCCGGCCGCCGCGGGCGGAGCGCTCGGGGGAGGCGAGGGCGGCTGCGGAGCAGTCGTCACTACTTCCCGTGCCGCAGCGGACGGACCAACGTCCACCGACGGCTGTGTCGTTACGGGTTTCGAAGGCGGTGGAGTGGCGGCTGGCGGCTCCGGAGCGGCGGCCGGGGCCGCGGCAGAAGCACCATTGCTTTCGCCGATACGCGCCACAATCGAGTTGATCGCCACCGTGGTGCCTTCCTGCACCAATACTTCGCTCAGAACACCTGCTACCGGCGACGGTATCTCGGTATCGACCTTGTCGGTCGAAATCTCAAACAGTGGTTCGTCGCGCTCGACCTTTTCGCCGGGCTTCTTCAGCCAGCGCGTCAGCGTTCCTTCAACGATGCTTTCCCCCATCTGGGGCATGACTACATCCGTCATTCGATCTCCTGTAACTCACTTTTACCGGTCGCCAGCTATGGCCGCTTCCTCTTTCGCCATCCTCAGTTCGTACCCAAATACATCCGCGAAGGAGGCGGCTATGGCGCACTGCACCGCCCCGCGGTCTACCAAACAGCCGAGAGAACGAAGCGAGCAGACTGGCTTCGTCAAGCCGCATGGCACGATGTACCTGAAGTAATTTAGATCCGTATCCACGTTCAGAGCAAATCCGTGCGATGTGATCCAGCGGCTGATGTGGATTCCGATGGCCGCGATCTTCGCGCCATTCACCCAAACACCTTCATACCCGCGTTGCTCTATCCGTTCCGCCCGGATTCCGAAAGCAGACAGAGCATTGATCAGCACCTGCTCCACGCCCGAAAAATAGGCGTGCACGTCGCGTTTCCATTCTCGCAAATCAAGTATCGGATAGCCCACGATCTGACCGGGACCATGATATGTCACATCGCCGCCACGATCAGTCTCGAAAAACTCGATCCCGGTGCGCTCCAGAACTTCGCTGCTTGCGAGGATGTTACGCTCGTTTCCATTGCGACCCATGGTCACGACGTGTGGGTGCTCGAGAAACAGCAGCGTGTCGGACCCTTCTCCGGACTTGCGTTGCTCAACCAGCCGCTGTTGTTCGCATAGCGCGTCGCCGTATCTCATGCGCCCGAGGTCGACGATGTCCAGCTGCCGCATGAGCCCGGCTAAATGTTGATTGCGAGATTGTGAACGTTCTGGAATGCTTCCCCTACCGCTTCGTAAATGGTCGGATGCGCATGGATGGTCGACATCATCGTGTCCACTGTCGCCTCGGCTTCCATCGCGGTGACTGCTTCCGAAACGAGTTCGAAGGCTTCAGGTCCGATAATATGGACGCCTAAGATCTCACCAAACTGTTCTTCTGCGATAACTTTGACGAATCCTTCGTGCTTGTCGAGAATCGTCGCCTTGCTATTCGCGACAAACGGGAACTTGCCGACCTTCACTTTGAAGCCCTGTGCGCGCGCCTGCGCTTCGGTTAGACCGACGCTGCCGATACCGGGGTCGGTATAAGTTGCACCCGGAATGCGATTGCGGTTGATGGGCCGGCTCGGCTTGCCTGCCATATGCGCGACCGCCACCATGCCTTCCGCTGTAGCGACGTGTGCAAGCTGCGGCGTTCCCGCAACGATGTCGCCAATGGCATAGACGCCCGGTTCGGCCGTGCGCTGAAACGCATCGACTTTCACAAACCCGCGATCCAGCTCGACCGCGGTGTTTTCCAAACCCACGCTTTCGGTGTTGGGCTTCCGGCCAACCGCGACCAGGAGCTTCTCGAACTCGAGTTCCTCTTTATTACCGTTCGAAAGCGTAACGCTTAAACTCACACTCCCGCTGTTCTTGCGGATGTTTTCAGCCTTGGCGCTTGTCTCGATCCGGATGCCGGCTTTCTTGAAATGCTTCTCGAGTTCTTTGGAAATCTCTTCATCCTCAACCGGCACCAGGCGCGGCAGCATTTCAAGAACCGTCACCTTCGATCCGAAACGGTTGAAGATCGAGGCGAACTCCACTCCCACCGCGCCCGCGCCAATGATCCCGATCGACTTGGGTATGGCGGGCAAGTCGAGGATCTCGATGTTGGTCAGAATCTGATTCGCGTCGGGCTGCAAACCTGGAAGCATGCGCGCCTCGGATCCCGTCGCGAGAATAATGTTCTTTGCTTCAACCGTCTGCGAACCGTTTGGCCCCTCGACCTGAATGCGTCCGCCGCCCTGCAGCGTCGCCTGCCCCCGAATCACGTCGACCTTGTTCTTTCGCATCAGGAAATCGACGCCCTTCGAATGTTTGGAAACAATCTTGTTCTTGCGATCGAGCACCTGCGGGTAATTCAGTTGCGGATCTTTGCAGGCGATGCCCTGTTGCTCAGGGTTCTTGAAGTAGTCCCAAACATCCGCGGTGTGCAGCAGAGCCTTGGTTGGAATGCAGCCGACAAGCAAACACGTTCCGCCAAGCCGGTTTTGCTTTTCAATCAGAGCTGTTTTGAGACCGTATTGACCGGCTCTCACTGCCGCGGAGTAGCCTCCGGGACCGCTGCCGATCACCACCACGTCATATGCCATTTTCGATTCAAGTGTAGCGAACACTCGAAAAACGTTAGGCAGAGACTATGGTGCGCGGGAGGTTGGACTCCGCGCCGAAATCAGACGGACCCGGGTCGCGTGCTATTGACGGCTATGTCCGCCGCCCCCGCCGCCGGAGTGCCCCGCTCCCCCGCCGGCGCCACCGCCGACTGCGGGATGCGCACCGCCAGCGGCGCCGTGGTAATTACCGCCACTATTGCCGGGCTCGCGCGCCCCACTCCAGCCGCTGTGACCAGCAAATGCCCCAGCTGGAGTTCCGCTGCCCGTTGTAAATCCCGATTGCGAGAACGACCGAGCGGCCTGCTGCCTCGCTACGTGGTTCGCCCAAGGTGAATTGACCCTGAAACCGACGGCTGGAGGATTATTGCCATTAACAGGAACCGGAACGTTCCTGCCATTCCAGTAACTGCCTCCCCGAACCGGCGCAACCACGACTGGGGCATACCCGACGAGGCCAGGGCCGTAAAAGCCGTAACCGAACGGGCTGTAGAAGGCGCCGTTGCCGGGGAGCCACGCCCAGGAATTGAAACCGGAATTCCAGAACCAGCCCGGAGTGTACGATCCGGCGTAGCCGCCCCAAGCGTCAAAACTGCTTGCTATCGCAGAGTTGGCGGCCGAGTAACTCGCGGCAGCCGAATACTGGGACCTCACATTGCTCCACGCGTATAGCTCGTCCGGCTGCTTCGGATCGAACTTCTCGGCTTTGAGCGATTCGCTCAATTCGGTTTGCCGGTCCTTACCAAGACTCAGCTTGCGATCGCCCAAACGTACGTCGGCTTTACCCTCGAGCACCGCGGCGGTCGGCGGGTTATCAGCCCTGAAGCGATACAAGCCATTCTTCTCCATAGTGATCGACGCTCCGTGATTGATCACCTCGATGTTGTTGTCTTTGAGGAGTCCCGCTGCCTCGATCATGGCCTCGCCGCGATTGAGTTCCACCCGCGTATTGGTGAGCGAGGCTGAGATCATCCGCACCTCACTGTTCTCACCCACGCGCAGGAACACGCCCGGAGTAAGCAGAACTTCGACTTTTCCGGCATCCGTTGAAAGAGAATCGCTCGCGCTCAGAAAAGTGGTTTTTGCCGCTTTTGCGGAAACGACAGTCCCGTCAATATAAGCTGTTCCTTCGATGTAGTTAACGGCGCCAGGCCTAGCGGAGACCGTGTAGGTTTGAGGCGTCGCGTACATGGCGGCTATCAGAGCACCGGATAGGATCCTTACTGCGCCCAGCCATACGCGTTGCATACTGTACAACTCCTTTGAACTACCGGCAAACTGTTAGATGCCCCGTGACCGGAGCTCGTTCCGTGCCGAATCCCACATCCGACATAGTATCCATTTTTTTCTGACTCACGCGAAGGGAAGCGCGAAGCGCGTCGAGAATAGCCGAGCTTGGTAACCACGCTGCCCTTTCCCTCCTCTATGTTCTGAAGTCGCGCTAACCGAAAGCATTTAGCGAGTTTGCCGAGCGCTCTAGAATCGCTACGGTACAATTCGACGCGGGACGGATCCCTCTTTGACACTCAAAGCCATCGACTACGTCAGTCTCGTCATCTATTTCGCATTCGTGCTAGGCATTGGCTGGTTAGCGAAACGCAAAATCACGTCGAGCGCGGACTTCCTGACGTCCCGCCACTCGGTTCCCGTCTGGATCACGAGCCTCGCGTTCATCGCGGCTAATCTCGGGGCACAGGAAATGATCGGAATGTGCGCATCGGGCGCCAAGTACGGCATCATGACCGCACACTTCTACTGGCTGGGCGCCGTCCCGGCAATGGTTTTCGTCGGCGTTTTCATGATGCCGTTCTATTTTGGCAGCCGTGCCCGAAGCGTCCCCGAATATCTGAAGCTGCGTTTCGATGAGAAGACGCGCGGGTTGAATGCGGTGACTTTCGCCATCATGACGATCTTTTCCTCCGGGATCAGCATGTATGCGCTCGGATTGCTTTTTGAACTGGTGCTCGGTTGGAGCTTCACCAACTCCGTGCTTCTCTCCGCGGGCATCGTGCTCATCTACACTCTGCTGGGCGGATTGACTAGCGCAATCTACAACGAAGTTGTCCAGTTCTTCCTCATCGTCCTCGGCTTTGCGCCGCTTTCTTTCCTGGCGGTTCAGAAGGCGGGAGGCTGGAGCGGCATTTCCTCTCATCTCCAACCTGTGATGACCCACTCGTGGCGATACGTCGCCCACGCCAGCGAAAACCCGATGGGAGTGGAGATCTTCGGATTGGTCGCGGGGCTCGGTTTCGTGCTTTCGTTCGGGTATTGGTGCACCAACTTCCTGGTTGTGCAGCGGGCTATGGCGGCCGAAACCATGGCCGGCGCCCGGCAGACACCGCT
>JAFAUR010001020.1 GCA_019243205.1 Acidobacteriaceae bacterium
GCTCGGTATTCGCGAACCGCTCCGATCGCGTCGCCGCTGTCCAACAGAGCTGCCCCATAGCGCCGGTGCACCTCTTCATCTTCCGGATAGATGAAAGTGACTTTTTTCAAGGTGGTCATGGCTGCCGGAGTCTTACCGGTCTCCAACTCGAGGCGGGCGAGCTTTTTCAATAGCTCGACATCGGTTCCCCCAGTGTCGCGATAGCGCTCCAACTGGGCAATAGCCTCGGGTTTCTTGCTTTGATTCAGGTAGCAGGTCGCCAGCAGCTCGTAATCGCTGTTAGCGGCAATGTAATCCGGATAGAACTCACGAACGGCCAGAGCCTGCCTGATTGCCTCGTCGTTCTTGCCCTCTTTCAGGCTCGAATAGGCGGACTTGAGCCCGTTCCTCCAGTCGTCGAAATGACGGACAGTGTTGCCGGTCTGACCGTCGAGCCAGGAAAAAAATTCCTTGTCGAACCCTGATGCAGACAGGTGCAGGTTTTCGGTGATCGCGTCTTCCGTAGTTTTCCGCGCTCCGTAGGATCGGACCATCCCAAGGATGGCGTCGTTGCCCCATTTGCCTGCGATGAAATCGCAGATTTTCCCGGCCTCGAAATAGGACACAATCACCTGGCCTGGATACTCTGGACGCACGAAGCCGCGATCCAGTTCCTGCACAGGTAATAACTTTTTATTCTTCAGGGCTTCGACGATATCGGGAGTCATGCGGTCGCCCCAGTCCGGAGACGCCGCGCTTTCTTCGTGTACAGCGAGACCTTCGGTAAACCAGCGAGGCACCAGGTTGTGGGTTGCCGTCAGGATGTAAACGTGGCTGAGCTCGTGCCACATCGTGCTCGCCCAATTCAACTCGCCGGGCGGGCGCGAAGAGGGGCTGTCCATTGCCACGACCAATCCGAACGTGACTCCTAACAAGCCGCCCTGACCGGGCAACCCGAGTACGCGAACAACGAAGTCCTGATGGTTCGGATAGACTTCGAGCCTCACTGGACCGGGCAGTTTCAGCTTGTATTTGCGCTCGTACGTACCGATGATCCGCTGCAGCTCCGGCTCCAGGTAGGGACGCAGCAGAGTGGATTCTTTCCTGTTTAAGACGAGTTCAGTCGTTGACGTTCGAAAAGTTTCGTATGTGGCCAGCGTGTCCAGGAACTTCAGCGCGTTGCGCGTTTGCGGACTCGACTCGTGGGCGTCATAACAACGCTCCAGCTCACGCTTGGCCTCCTCATCGTTCCCCAGCCGCATCAGATTTATGCCGAGGTGGGAGCGGGCCGCCCAGAGATTGGGGTTCAACTCCAACGCTTTTCGGTCGAGGGCGATGGCTTCCTGATACTGATGGTTGATCTCAAGGAAATGAGCCCCCGTGTCGTAAGCTTCGCCGTAAGCAGGATTGCTTTTCAGGATGCGTCCCGGCCAAGGCGAGTCAGACTTTCCGTTGAGCCAGTCGATGGACGCAAGCACAGCCATGGCGTCCAGAGCTTCACGTGAGATCGCAAGCGCTTTGCCGGCTTCATCGGCGGCGGCCTTTTGATTTGAGTCCTCGAGAGCGAGATAAGCAAGCAGTTCCTGCGCTTCAACCAGTTTTGGATTCAGTTGCAGAGCTTTGTGCGCGAACTCTACGGCTTTCTTGTCGTAACCCTCTGAAGCCACACGCGCCAGGCCGAAGTAGGCGGGTGCGTTTTGTGGATCAATCTCGAGCGCTTCCTCGAACAGCTTGGCGGCATCACCAGCCTGATAGTGCGCAAGATAGACGTTCCCCCATTCCACGCGGGCAACGGCTGATTTCGGCTGCGATTTGACTACGTCACGGAAACTCTCGTTTGCTTCCGAATATCGGTGCAGACCGAACTGCGCCTCGGCCCGCACGAGCGCATCCGGGGATTGCGAGAGCACAGTGAAACAGCTCTCAGCCTGAGTGAGCTGGCCGTGGTGATCGAGATCGCGGCACTCGTTGATGGAGTTCGCCGCATGCATCAGCGCAGGAAGGGAGGCGGCCATCCAAAGCCAGAAGAGGAGCGGCCTCAATGGTCGAGCTCCGCCTGGGCGCGGGCCAGTTCCAGCAGCAGCGTCGTGAGTTGCTGTTTATACTCATCCGGCGGCATGGCCGCCTTCTGATATTTCAAGCGGTCGATTTTGGCCTCAAGCTCCTCTTTTTGAGAAACAAGCTTCTGCTTCTCGGGAGAAATTGCCTTTGATGATTCGGTTTGGGGACGCAGAACCGGAAACGCGCTCGCGAGCAGTCCTTCGCCGTTGTCCGGCTTCGGGTCACGCACAGCTTTTACATTGCCGGTATCGGAAAGCGCCGCATGCTCGGTCGCAAGCAGCTTTTCGGATTCGAAGTAGGCGCCCGTCTTCTTTTGGGCATAATTGAAGGCCTCAAGCGCGGACACAGTCCCGTTCTTGTCGGTATCCGCGGCCGGGTCGCGTAGCGCATCCACCCAATACCGGGCAAAGACCGGAGCATTTTTCTCGGTCCCCGACTTGGTTGCGGTAATGACGATGCGGTTTCTCTTCGTCAAGGCGGTGAGAGATGCGCCACTGCAACTCGTCATATTCACGATCAGCTGACGCCGGGCCGGCAACCGGTTCAGAACACTCGCCAGTTCAGATGCGGTAATGTCTGGCCCGGGCAGATTGAATTTGTAATCGGACCCGTCGAATGTGCCGTGACCGATGAGCGAGAGCGTAAACGAATCCTCCGGCTTCATTTCAGCGGAGGCTCGAGCAATGGCTTCTTCTATATTCTGTTTCGTTGCCGTATTTCCGGTGAGGGTGACGACGCGGGCATCGGGTCCGTTCATCCGGTACTCTCGGTCAAGATCGTTGGCCCATTTGACAAACTGCGTTTCGTACTCGGGCGCTCCCCCGAGACCCGAAACCGTTATGAAGTAGTTCGCCGCGTTTAGAGACACCGCGGCCGCGCAGAAAATAGCGAAGAGTTTCAAACCGCGCCCCATTTCCGACGTAAGAGCCACTCTGTAGAACGGAGCGCCAGGATCAGTAAGAAAACAGCGGGCATGTCCCACAGATCTTTCACCTCGTGCGAAGTGATTCCAGCTTCTGAATAAGCGATTTCTTCGGGAAGTCGACTGGCGGTGGCATGCGTATAGAACCGGCCGCCCGTTTCGTTTGCGAGTTTCTGCAACAGGTCGCGATTCTGCTCACGGTGGAAGTTTTCGGCGACTCCGTCTTCACGTCGGAAGGTAAGAGTATCGCGGCCGAGAACCTCTTTGCCTCGGGTCGCCTTGATTTCGGCGATGTATGAGCCGGGCATGGGCGCATTCCATTCACCCGAATAAATGCCGGGCGCCAACGGTTGCGCATGTAGCGCGACAGTAGAAGCCGAGCCATTCGGATCAATGATGCTTGCCTCAACCTCAGCATCACCGGCCGGCACGTAAGTCTTATCGCGGACCTCGGCCCGCAGCTCGACTTTGCCGTCATCTTGCAAAACTACGTTCGGCGAGGACGCAAGAACGGGTGAAGGCGTTGCGCCAACAACATACCGCAAAAGCTGTCTCCAAAACGTTTCCTGACTGGTGTCGCCTGCCGGCTGCTGCATTCTCCAGCGCCAGCTGCCACCCGTCGCGAAGACCGCCGTACGGCCGCGCCCGTAATTTTCGGTGATCAGCAAAGGAATTCGGGTACCGCCGGCATCGACACGAGCCAGGACCACGGCACCCGCCTTCGGTGTACCGGGATTTTGATAATTCGCCAGGTATGGCAGGATCTCCCAATGCCCGTTGCTTTTGTCCGGATCATCTTCGATTCGGCACACCAGGCTCGCTTTGCCGGAATCGGTCAATTCGGCTGCTACGAAGTCACGACGAAAGGTGTCTTTACGAGATGGCAAAATCACGGGAAGAAGTTCTGAGAAAGGCGCGATATTGTACCCGCCGTCCGACAGGGCCCAACGGCCCCCCAGGAAGAGTAATCCGCCGCCGCGCCGGTCTACGAATTCTTTGATCAAATCGCGCTGAGTCGTAGTAAAGAAGCCCGATTCCACGCTGCCAAGAATCAAGCCCTGATACTCGTCGAGCTCCTCAGCTTTGTTCGGAAAGCCCTCTTCGAGGTCTTTCGGATTGGCGATGCCTTGCCGATAAATCTTGTTCTGCGTCGTTCGTAGCATCGAAACGACTTGCAAGGCCGGATCATCCTCTACCGCGCGCCGAAGAAACTTATATTCCCAGCGCGGCTCTCCCTCCACATACAGGATCTTTCGTTTGGCGCCGTCGATGGACAGAACACGAGTCAGGCGATTGTTGCCCAGGTTCGTTTCCCCTGCAAGAGGTTGAAGAGAAGCGACGATATTTTTGACTCCGGCTTTCCCGGCGCTAAATTCGATCTGCTCAATCTGTTGCGGGCTGTCGCGAAGAGTGATATCGCGAGCCGCCAGAACTGCGCCATCAGCGTTGATGCTGAGCTTGGCCCGTTTTCCACCGAAGCCGTTTTGCCGGATTACTAAGCTGGCTTGCAGCCGCGACCCCGCCAGGGCCTTCGCCGGGATTTCGAAACCATCGAGTTCAATGTCGTCCTTTAGCTGAGTGCTGCCGAACCCAACAGTGTTGACGGGCAGACGGCGCCTGCGCAGTTCCGAGAGCGTGGTCAGATCGACGCCACTGGAATTATCAGCGCCATCGCTGAGGAGCACCACTGCGCCAATCGGCAAGGTAGCGGCTTCATCGGCCAGTTGGCTCAGCCCCTTTCCAATCTGGGTCGAAGTTTCGGTTGCCGTGAACTCTTTCAAGTCGCCCGCGCGCTGCACACCTGGACCCAGCCGGTACAGGCGAATTTGAAATCGCTTCCGCAATTTATCCAGCAGCCCGCCGTCGAGCAGCTTCTTGGCCTGCGCCTGCCGGGATTCGCCGCCCTCAGCCAGCGACATGCTTCGGCTGTCATCGAGCACGATGGCGATGATGTTTTGCTGGGGACGGAGCGCCGTGACGCTGATTGCCGGCTGCCAAAGGAGGAGCAGAAGTAACGCGACCATCGACGCCTGCAAGGCCCACAATACGGCGGCTCGAGCGCCCTTGACGGAGGGACGCAGCAGTTTTCTTTTGCTCCAGACCAGCCAGCCCAGCAAGCCTGCGAGGCCCACAATGGTGGCAAAAAGGACCCAGCGCGGCCAGGAACCCAGGAGCACAAATGACCCCCGTTCAAAGACGCTAGCCGGATATTTGAAGAGAAACTCGAACATCAGGGGGGCCGCTGTTGTCAGTGTGTCATTGCGTAAACGAGATAGTTCACGCCGATGCGAAAACCAAGCGCTGAGTATTGTTCCGGATATTCCGGGTTGTCAGCGTGCTCCCAGGAGTCGCCGAGATCCATGTTGTGGCAGATAGCAACCACCAGCCGGCCCTTGCCATCGTAGATGCCGCGCCACCGTGGCTGGTAGCCGTCTTTCTCGTACGTCCGATGCGAGTAGACGAACTGCTCGCCGGGAACCTGGTAACGACCATCCAGGTCATAAACCGAGTGGAAAATAGGATCACTGTCCGGAAGGTCTACGATCGGGCGATCGGGGAAAACCTTGCGCATGCTTGCCTCGAAAACTTCCCACTCGAGCGTGCCGTGGAAGTCGTCGCACATGAAGAAGCCGCCTCGATCAAGGAAATCTCTCAGCTTGGCCGCCTGTAAATCGGTCAGGTCCCAGTGACCGACTTCTACCGCATACAACCACGGCCAGTTATAGATATCGTCCCCGTCTTCTGCGGCGACCGGTTGCTCGACCGAGCGGGTCTGAATTCGCGTGAGCCGGCGCACAGCCGCGGATAGATGCCGATCTGAACGCGGATAATCGATGGTCCAGTTGGGCCCGCGACCACCTCGCCAGCCATAGACCGCGCGGTACATGAAACGGGCGAAAACCCATTCGCCTGGAACATCACAATCGGGAGGGATCGGGAAATTGTTGTATTCCCAGCCTGGGTACTCGCGAAAAACTCCCGGTTTTTGTTGCGCGCGACTCGTTCGCTTCCCGACTGAAGAGGCGTCCTCAGGCAGGCTCTCCGGATCGGGCAGGGGTACGGTCGCACTCCAGGCGCTGAGAAGAACCGCACTCGGAATGATCGCAAAGAGCAGTCCGCGAAAAGCCATAACTGAGTTGGCTGGCGCCAGAATACCACGGGCGGTAACCCGTGCTCCTCAGGACGGATGCGACGTGGCGAGAGTTACCGCCCTAACGCCCTCTTCAACAGTCTGGATAACGTTCATGGGTTTAGAACCAGTCGCGCGCCGGTTGCGATTGGATAGAACATGGGGAGCTGATTCATGGGGAGCTGATTCATGGGGAGCTGATTCATGGTTCCGATCGAAATCCAGGGCCCCCGTTTGGGAGTAATCTCCGATACGCACGGTCTCCTGCGGCCCGAGGCGGTGGAAGCACTGGAGGGCTGCGAACACATTATTCACGCCGGCGACGTAGGGACCAGAGCGGTGATCGACAATCTGTCTCTGATCGCTCCGGTCACAGCCATTCGCGGCAACATCGATACGACAGGCTGGACGGCTACCCTGCCCGAGACCGTGACAATTCGCTGGCACGGGAAAGTCCTGTACGTCCTGCACGATCTGGCCGCTCTCGATTTAGATCCGCGCGCAGCGTCGATCAACCTCGTCGTGAGCGGTCATTCTCACAAACCAGTAATGCACGACAAGTGCGGCGTTCTCTATCTCAATCCCGGCAGTGCAGGTCCCCGCCGATTCCGGTTACCCGTCACGGTGGCGAAATTAGAGCTGAACCGAAGCCAGATCGAGGTTTCGATCTTTGACGTGCTCGCGTGCGAACAAATCGCCAGCACTACAATGGCGAGATAATCCCTCAGGCATATTAATGAAATTCATCACAATTCCACTCCTTCTGACTGTGGCTGCTGGAATTGCGTATTCCGCCGTCGACTTAAAGCAGCTCTCGACGAACACTGACGCCGCCATCAACCAAGCTGTGGAAACAGGCCTGATCCCGGGGGCAGTGCTGGTCGTAGGGCATCAGAATCAAGTGATTTATCGCAAGGCATACGGCTTTCGAGCCCTGATTCCGGCCAAGGAGCCGATGACAATTGACACAATCTTCGACGTCGCCTCACTCACGAAAGTGGTCGCAACAACGCCGAGCATCATGAAGCTCTTCGAGCAGGGCAAGATCCGGATGGATGATCCGGTGACTAAGTACCTGCCGGAATTTCAGGGAGGGAAAAGCCCCATCACGGTTCGCCTTTTGATGACGCATTTCTCAGGCCTGCCACCAGACATCGAATTGACTCCCGGTGCAGGTTACGACGCTGCCATCCAGAAATGCCTGCACACCGAACCTGTGGCCCCTCCGGGAGCGCGATTCATCTACAGCGACATCAATTTTCAGCTACTCGGCGAGATTGTCCGGCGGTTGTCGGGTACAAGCCTGGCCCAGTTTGCCGCGGAGCAGATTTACCGGCCGCTTGGGATGAAGGACACGGGGTTTCTGCCTGCCGCCGATCTCATTCCGCGAATCGCTCCAACCGAACTCGATCCTGAAACAAAGCGGCCCTTACGAGGCGTCGTGCACGATCCCAGGTCGCGGTATATGGGCGGGATTGCGGGGCACGCCGGCCTCTTTACGACCGCGGGTGATCTTGCGTGCTACGCCCAAATGCTCTTGAACCTGGGAACTCTGGATGGAACCCGAATTTTGAGCGCGTCGACGGTCGAAAAATTCTATGAGCCCGCAAGCCCCGCGGATCAGCCCATCCTTCGCGGGCTGGGCTGGGATATCGATTCGCCTTATTCCAGCAACCGCGGTGAACTGTTCCCGATCGGTTCGTACGGACATACAGGCTGGACCGGCACTTCGCTGTGGATCGATCCCGCTACTAAAACCTTTGTCGTTCTATTGACGAATGTCGTTCATCCACACGGAATCAAGTCGTTGAGCTCACTCAGGTCCCGCGTTGCGACGGTAGTTGCAGCCTCGGTCGGTCTCGACATGCCGGGCTCAACGGAACTCACCGGGTACAACGAGACGATCACCGGGGCCGGAGTGCACCGCGTCATTCCACGGAATGCGGAAACGCTAAGCGGGCTGGACGTTCTCGAAGCGGACGGCTTTCGCCCATTGGCAGGCAAGCGCATCGGCCTGATCACAAACCATACCGGCCTGGACCGGTCGGGCAAGCGGAATCTTGATGTCATGCTGGCGGCACACGTTAATGTCAAAGTCGTGTTCTCTCCCGAACACGGCCTGACCGGAAATGCCGATGCGGATGTTTTAAACAGCACGGATGCGCAAACAGGACTGCCGGTGATCAGTTTGTACGAGCCGGATACCCGCCATCTCAAACCTGCGCAGGTTGCGAATCTGGACGCGATCGTTTACGACATCCAGGATGTAGGCGCGCGATTCTATACGTATTCGTGCACCCTCCTCTACGCTGTCGAAACTGCCGGGAAAGCGCACAAGCCGTTCTACATCCTGGACCGCCCCAATCCCATTACCGGAACGCACATCGAGGGGCCGATGCTCGACAAGGATCTGGAATCGTTCGTCGGCTGTTACGACGTTCCGCTGCGCCATGGAATGACCTTCGGCGAGCTCGCCACAATGGCAAACGCGGAACAGCACTGGGGCGCGGAAATTCATGTGATCCGGATGAAGAATTGGGAGCGCGGTGACTGGTTCGACTCGACCACCCTCCCCTGGGTGGATCCCTCACCGAACATGCGAAGTCTGAACGCGGCTCTGCTTTACCCCGGCATCGCGATGCTGGAAGCGAGTCCGAACTATTCCGTGGGCCGCGGGACGGATGCCCCGTTTGAGCAGATCGGCGCTGATTGGATCAAAGGCTCTGAACTCGCACTGTTTCTGAATAGGAGGCTTATTCCCGGCGTGCGAGTCTACCCGACCCGTTTTCGACCAACGGCTTCCAATTTTTCCGGAAAGACGATCGAAGGCGTGCGCTTCGTAGTGACGGAACGCGAATCGTTTGACAGCACACGCCTGGGTCTCGAAGTTGCCGTTGCCCTGGAGAAGCTCTATCCGGGGCACATCGACTTGCAGAAATGCCGCTTCCTAATTGGAAACCGGCGTTTCATCGAAAAGCTACAGCAAAGCGGCGACGCAAGCAGCTTGTGGACGGCGGCGCAAGCGGACGCGACTGCGTTTGCGGCACGCCGGAAGCAATTCCTGTTGTATCAGGCGAAGTTGAGTCCAAATTCCTAAAGACTCGGATTCGCCTAAGCTTCCATTGGTTGGGCCTGCTTGGTTTTGCTTCCTGGGGGTCGGCCACGTCGGCGCGGCGCAGAAGGGATTGACAACGTTTCCGGACCTTCCTCACCCAACGATACGGCAGCAGCGCTGGTTGCGTCCTTCAGCCACCCTGGAGGCCGTCCCCGGCGGCGGCCGCGCCCTCTTGCGAGCCGCTCCAAGGTCAAGATAGCCTCTTCGATTTGCTCGCGCTCGAGTCGCAACTCGGCGAGCATCTTGTCTACGTCCAAAATAATTCCTCCTCCGCAATCAGCCCGAGTGAGTTTTTCTTCGTCACTTGGCTAACCGCTGCAGCTCATGCGACAGCAAACCGGATTTAGGGGAAGTTTAATTCCTGTTTGACCGTTAATTCAACATCGGAATTTGCTACTAAAGGCGGGTTAGTAATGGTAGTACCAACGAATTTTCTGCTTACGGGCCGACTTAAGCCGAAAATCAAGAATTAGTCCTAGTGACTTTCGTTCTTTTCCAATGCCAGTAAAACGGAACACCGCTCGCCATTAACCCGAGGCCCATGAATGATTCTCGAGGACGCGTGTGCAATGTGCTCGCAAGCAGAGCGACGGCAACCAACATGAAAAGTACTGGCACGAACGGATACCCGAGCACATGGTAAGGACGTTCGAGGCGAGGAGCTTTTTTTCGCAAAACTAGGACGGATGCCGTCGCGAGGAGATACAGGATCCAACTCCCGAAGATGACGAAATTATAGAGATCGTCAAACCAACCGCTCAGGACAACGACGCAGGACCACAAACAGAGAAGCACAGTCGAGTTGCCTGGAGTGCGAAATCGAGGATGCACCTCGGCCGCCGTACGGAAAAAAAACCCGTCGCGCGCCATTGCGTAAGGCACGCGCGCCCCCGAAAGAATGGATCCGTTCAGGGCAGCAATGATTGAGATCAGAACGGCGATTGTGACTCCGGCCGCCGCACCATACCCGCCGATTCTCACCATCATGTCCGCCGCAACTCGGTGACTTGCAGCCACTTCGGTCGGAGTCAAGATGTAAAAGTAAGCGACATTAATCAAAATGTAAGTCCCAATCACGGCTAACGTGCCGAGAATCAGCGAGCGCGGAAGATTTTTTTGCGGATTTCGAATTTCGGACGAAATCATCGTTACGTTGTTCCACCCGTCATAAGCCCAGAGTGCGCTGACCATGGCGGCGAAGAAACCACCGATACCACCCAGGGCGGGTATGGACAACGAGAAATGCGAGAAATCACCTTGGCGCGCAAATAGACCGGCAGCGATGACCGCGAAAATCAGGAGCATCTTGATAACAGTCACAAAAATCTGCAGATTGCCGCCACTGCGCACGCCGGCGTAGTTCACCGCACCCAGTAAGAGAATGAGCGCGATCGCAAGGAGTTGTCCATAGTGAATTTCCAGCAAACTGCCCCCGGGGCCGATGTGAAACGGGATGACTGCTGCGGATCGGCCAAGAACAGGGTAGAAGGCCGTCGCATAGGTGTAAAACCCTGCGGCCAAGGTTGCAATGGAACCGCTTTTTGCCACCCAGAACTGCGTCCATCCATATAAGAAGCCCCAGAAAGGGCCATATGCGGCAGTGAGATAGACGTATTCGCCTCCCGCTTCCGGCATAGCCGCCGCCAATTCGGCGTAGGTCAACGCGCCAAACAGGGTGAGGGTGCCCGCGATCACCCAGATCAGGAATAAAGTGTGAACTGAACCGACGCTTCTGATCATGGTCGACGGGACCAGGAAAACACCACTGCCGATGACGGTACCGATGACGATTGAGATCGCTCCGGGCAGGCCGAGGGCGCGACGGAGGGTAGCAACCGTAGCTGGCCTCATCAAGCTTTCAGGCATTGGCCAGTTCCGGTTTGCGTTCACGGAGAATCAGGCCGGCTCCGTAACCGACGCCGAATGTAACCAATGAGCCGATGAGCACGTACCAGGTGTACGCAACCTGCGAGCGGAGCACCAACGTTGCGGTGAATCCGGCAGTCATACCGGTGATGGCGGCCAATTCACCCGGTTTTCGGGTAAGCACGCCCAATAAAAACACACCGAGTAGAGCGCCATAGAGGACCGATGCAATCGATAAACCTGCTTCCAGCACGCTGCCCCAGTGCCGGGCGATAAGACCGATGCTAAACAAGGCGCAGCCCCAGCCGACTGTTCCCCAACGTGCCCACGCGAGGTAATCGGCTTCGGAACGTTTCGGTATCAGCGGCCGTAAAAAGTCCATGACGGTAGTTGAGGCGAGTGCATTCAAAGCGGCACTCAGATTGGACATCGCGGCTGCGATGATGGCGGCGATCACCAGGCCGGCAACGCCCGCGGGGAGGTTCGTCCAGACAAACTCGGGATAACTCCGCTCCGCAACGGCTGGCAACGGCCTACCCGTGTCACGAGAAATCGTGTACAACAGAACCCCAATGAAGAGGAATAAGACAAATTGAAAGAAGACCACGCCCCAGCTTGCAAACAGTGCCAGCCTGCTATCCCGTTCCGTTCGGGCTGAGAGCAGCCTTTGCACCAGCAACTGCTCTGTTCCATGGCTTGCAGTAGCGAGAAAGCATCCGCCCAAAATCCCGCCCCAGAAGCTGTAGGTGCGCTTGAAGAATTCCGGCGACACCGAAAAACGAAAGTCGAACACCTGGAACTTGTGCGCGCTCTCGCCCACAGACAGTACGTGCTGCCACCCACCGGGAATGAGGTGAAGCATTACAAAGAAGCTGGCGACTGCCCCGGCAACGTAGAGAAACATTTGGACGACGTCCGTCCAGATTACGGCCGTCATTCCGCCCTCAAATGTGTAAAACAATGTCAAAGCGACGATAACGGCAATTGAGGTCAGCTCTCCGGTCCCGAGCACGATGGAGACAACGATGGAAACCGCAAACACGCGTACCCCTTCCGCCAGGGCACGAAGGACCAGAAACGTGGCTGCCGTAAACTTGCGGACTCTGGGGCCGAATCGCCGCTGCATGAGTTCGTAAGCTGTGAACATCTCGCCCCGAAAGTACTGAGGGAGAAAAAGAACAGAGATGACGATGCGGCCCAAAAGATATCCCAGGATGAGTTGCAGGAACGTGAAATTTCCTGCGATGGATAATGCGGGTGTGCCGATAACCGTCAGCGTGCTGGTCTCGGCAGACACAATGGAGAATGCGATGGCCCACCAGGGTGCGTCCCGCCCGCCGAGAAAGTAGTCTTTGAGCGAGCGCTGGTTTTTTTTAAATCGCGCTCCGAACCAGGTAATCAGGACCAAGTAAGCGGCAGTGACAGCCAAATCAGGAAGACGGTTAAGTGGTCCTTGAGAATGATCCATGAAGCCGCTGGAGATGGATGTTAGCATGCGATGGTACGGTTTACTGGTTCGCAAGGAACAACTTGGCGCTGCCAGACATCTAATACGTCGGGAGTTGCGGGTGAAGAAGCGATCCGTTATACTCCGGCTTTACGCATCCAGTTAGTTCGGGTGCGCAGCCGCAAGTAGCAGTCTCCCGGTCCTCGGCATACGGGGCGAGGGCTCTGCTTCATAGAAAGAACAGTCGTAGAATTCCTGTTGGAGGTTGTCGTGGAGTTTTGCTTAACGAGGGCCGGCAAGTCGCTGGTTGCCACGAGTGCGTTTGCCCTCATCACCACTCTGGTTTCAGCACCAGGGGCAGCTAACGCACAAGCTGCCGGAGCGCAACAGCAGCCCGCTGCCGGGCAACAGCCGGCTGGGGGGCAGCAGCAGTCAGCTAAGAATTGGAAGGACCGCGCCGAGTACGATCTCTACGTCAAGATCACCCAGACTACCGATCCGAAGGCGCGGCTGGAATTGCTGAATACCTGGCAGGACAAATATCCCCAGACGGACTATAGCCAGGAGCGCAACCAGTTCTTTCTTGTGACCTTGAACCAGCTGGCGGCAACTGACCCCTCCAGTCGTCAAAAGCTGGTGGATAAGGCCAGCGAGGTTCTGAAGACGGATCCCAAGAACTTCACCGCAATGTACTTTATTGCTCTTCGAGGTCCTTCCGCAGGCGGTGCCAGTCCGTCTCCGGATCTGGTCAGCACGGTGGAGAGCGGGGCACGCGGGGTAATCGAAAATGCAGACGCTCAGTTCGATCCTTCGAAGAAGCCGGCAAACGTGAGCGATGCCGACTTTGCCAAGGCAAAGAAGGGCGCACTGGGGGTTGCACACAACGCTCTCGCCTGGGCGGCCACGACAAAGAAGGATACGGCTACCGCGGAGAACGAGTACAAGGCGAGTCTGCAGGCGGACCCGGATCAGGGCGGTACCTCGGCGGCGTACGCTCAGATGCTTTACACCGACAAGAAGATTCCTGAAGCCCTGTTCGAATATGCTCGTGCGGGGGAATATGCAGGCCCCGGCCCCTCTCTGCCGGCTGATCAGCGCGCCAAGCTGCTCGATTTCTATAACAAGGCATACACGCAATACCATGGCAGTTCGGACGGTTCGCAACAACTTCTGGACCAGGCAAAGACGGCGGCTCTTCCGCCGGACAATCTCAATATCAGCAGCCAGCAGGCCCAGGCACAGCAGCAGGCCAACGCAATGCAACAGCGGATCGATTCCGATCCAGCGTTTAAGATGTGGTATTCGATCAAACAGAGCTTGACCGGTGACACAGGGGATCAATTCTTCACGAATATGAAGGGCGCGGAGGTCCCGGGTGGCGCTGAGGGCGTGAAGGATTTCACCGGAACGGTAATCACGATTGATCCGCCCGATGCTCCCACAAAGGTGACGCTGGGTGTTGAAGATCCGACAAAGGCCGACACCACCCTTGTTTTCTCGAAGCCGCTCAATAGCGCGGCCCTCGACAAGATCAAGGTAGGAAATAAGCTAGACTTTTCCGGGGTTGCGGAAAGCTACACCAAAGACCCCTACATGTTAACCTTCACCGACCCGACGATTCCAGGTGTTCAGACGACGGCTCCTCCGAAGACTGGCACACGGCGACGGACCGGGCGTTAAGCTAATTCGCTAAAGAGAAGAGCCCGGAAGGTAAACTTCCGGGCTCTTCGTGTTTTGAAGCGATCGTTTAGTCTTACATCTTGTAGCGGCCAAGATCCTCGTCATTCAGGTTTTCTAACCACTTCCGCAATTCTTCGTTATTCACTTTTTCTGAGACGGTGGCGGAATTTTTTGAAGACTGCAAAACCTTATCGTCGACGTAGATGGGACAATCGTGGCGTAAGGCCAGGGCCAGCGCATCACTCGGACGGGAATCCACGCTGATGAGCTCTCCACCCTTCTCGAGCCAGATCAGCGCGTAGAATGTGTCTTCTTTCAGCTCGTTGACCACGACTTTTTTGACCGAAGTCTCAAGTCCCATCAACAAGATCTTGATTAGATCGTGCGTCATCGGTCTCGGCGTGGTCACCTTTTCGATTTCGAGCGCAATCGCGTTCGCTTCGTAGATACCTACCCAGATCGGCAGGACGGAATCCCCGGACAAGTCCTTCAGCACGACAATGGGCATATTCGTCATGGGGTCCATCATGAGACCTCTGATTTTCATTTCTACTTCCATGTTTCCTCCATTACCGGTTCTCCATCCGTTCACCTGCCAGACTATTCGGTCCCGATCGCTTCACAAGAACATCTGTGTATTGGCCAACCAGCGTTCGTCCCTCAGAAGGCGTCGGGAAATCGGCGTCGGTGAAGTTGAGCGTCTTGTGTTGGCTCGTTCGACCGATCCATTGCTGCGTTGCGACGTTGAACCCTTCCACATGCACTTCCTCCGTGCGGCCTACGTACGAGGCATTGCGACGGATCTGAATGGCTCGCTGTCGCTCCTGAAGGATGAGGAACCGGCGCGTTTTCTCCTCCTCCGGGATGTGATCTTGATACTGCAGGGCGGGAGTATTCGGGCGTTTTGAATACTTGAAGATAAACATCGATTCGTACTCGACTTCTTCGCACATCCGGACCGTCTTCTGGAAGTCGTCCTCGGTTTCACCGGGGAAGCCGACGATGATATCGGTCGTGATTGCGATATCCCGTTTCGCCTTCTTCATCCATTCGATACGCCTCATGTATTCGTCTCGCGTATAGAGGCGCTGCATACGCCGCAATACTTCCGTTGATCCCGACTGCACCGGCAAGTGCACGTGGTTGCAGAGAGCCGGATTCGCATCGATCGCATCGACTATCGCCTTCACGAAATCACGCGGATGAGATGTTGTGAACCGCACGCGCCGGATGCCGGGAATCTCGCCGGTTTTTGCGAGCAACGTCGCGAAATCCCAAGCCTCTGGTGAGGGGTCCCGGTAGCTATTGACATTCTGTCCAAGGAGCTGGATTTCGGTGTAGCCGAGTTCCGCGAGCGAGCGAGCCTCCCGCATGACACTCTCGCTCGTACGGCTTCGCTCTGGTCCCCTCGTGAACGGCACAACGCAATAGGCGCACGACTTGTCGCAACCTTCGATGATCGTGATGTAAGCGCGGTGAGGGTTATCGCGCCGTGTGTACGGCGTATCGAAGGTCGCCTCCGTGTCCAGACTGAGACCCGTCACGCGACGGTTGCCGGTTTCCAATTGCACCAGCAGTTCCGGTAACTTGGTATAGCTGGCAGAACCCGCCACGAGACTCACGTGGGGTGCCCGCTCGAAAATTCGCTCGCCTTCCTGCTGAGCGACACACCCGAGTACGCCGAAAAGCTTGCCATGTCCCGCTTCGCGTTTGAACTGCTGAAGACGATGGAACACTTTTTGTTCGGCTTTGTCCCGGATACTGCAGGTGTTATAGAGGACCAGTTGGGCAGCCTCGGGCGTGTCGACTTGCGTATATCCTTCGGCCAAAAGCGTTCCGACAACTTTTTCCGAATCGTGAGCATTCATCTGACAGCCGAACGTTTCGATGTAGAACGTTTTCATTCGATTTTCGTGTGTGATCAATCAGCCGTGCAGCAGACGCATAAACCAGCTGATGCCGAACAGAGCGGCCATGAACCACCCAAAGCAATACAGACCATATCGCAGGCGTTCTCTATCGGTGCGTTTTGTGACGACACCCAGGATTACGCTTGCAACCAGAGCAAAGAAAAGCGACACAGCGAAATGATTCAGGTTCAACATTACCGATGTTCTCAATCCTTCTCACGCTTGCAGATCTCGAACGCGTCCACCATCGCCAGGATGTTCATCAACCCCGCTGCAACGAGCAGCTTTGCTCCATAGTCCGGGACATGACCGGGTTGATCAGGCTGCGAGTAGCCGGACCAGGTCGCGAGAAGATAAGGCGCGCCCGTGGCAACGTCGCCGAGGAATCCGCCCACCTGAATCAGGCGGGAGAGCATATCGCCCTGGGTAGTCGGTGTGGTGATAGCGGTGATGGCCCCCCTTCCGTTCAACTCAGGCGCATTGCCGCCAAAGGAGAACATCGGGCCATGCATAAGGATACCGACCACGAATGTGAGAAGGATGGTCGCGAAAATGATCAGACTGCGACCACGGCGGCCGAGAAGGAAATGTCCGGCGCCGGGTACCAGCCAAGCGGCAATGACGGTTGCCAGCGGCGATCGCAGCGGCGGTAAATCGGTGTTAGCGGTAGAGGTTGCTGAGTTCCCAGCCATTAGTTCGATTTTACCGACCCGCAGCCGTATAATTTGCGATCCACGACGGACAGTACGTCCTCGGCCAGATTCTCGGCGAAATTTCGTTTGGTTTACAATGAGGGGGTCTCACCACCTGCGGATGTGGCGGAATTGGCAGACGCGCTAGATTCAGGTTCTAGTGTCGGCAACGACGTGGAGGTTCAAGTCCTCTCATCCGCACCAACGAACTCAGGCTCTAGGCACTGATGTGGGCAGCGAGGTTTTTGCGAACCCACACGCAGCCGTTGGTCAGTTGACGACAGCGTTTCTCGATGTGGGCGCGGTGCGCGAAGCGAATGCAACCGTCCTCAGACGAGCGCGCATGACAAACACGGTCGACAATCCGGAAACGGCAAGCTGCGTTTGCGGCTGAAGGGCGTGGAGCCGCTAAGCCGGCCAACCCCGGAAGCAACACAAACAATCATCATCCAACGCGAACTCTGCCAGACTGCGCCCGAAGGTCCCACAATAAGGCGGAATCGTATTCAAGGATGATACCTGCCTAACGCTTCACGTAAACGGCGCGCACAGCAGGCGCTTGCGTCAGACCCTCACGGAAGGATTCAAAGAGCACTTGATCGCGCTTGCCGAGTGCGATTTGCAGACGCAGCCTGCCCGGAATATGATGCTTCTGCTGTGCTACACGCATCGGTTTTGCCTTCGGCTCAGATTCTCAGCACAGCGCATTGGATCTTAAGTTAATTTCTGCATACCGTCGATCGAGCGGTGACGTAGAATCGGCCGTTTCAGATGTACGGCGAGATGCAGCAAGATCGCAGCGGCCGCAGGCCTTCTTGGCTCCGAAAAAACCAGGAGCGTGGCCAGGACGGTCACTTTGCGCGATTTCAACGATCCTGACGACAACATGATTGAAGTCTACTGGCCTACGGGGCATTTGGGCCGGAAGCCTTTGCAGCCTTACATGGAACCGCTCGATCTGTCGCAGTCCGATAGGGCGCTACTCAAAACGATACGGGCAACGCGTGCGTAAACCGTCGCGTCGCCGTGGCGGGAATCGAGCCGCAGTCGCTTTTCGGGGGCAACCAATTCGAGTAGGTGCCCGCGGCAACCGTTCGGCATATCGGAGCTCTAGATCGGACTGCGTTTCTTATGATTGCGAACAAACGGATAGTGCCTTTTCGTGTCGCCGCATCGCATCGATACCGCCGCAGCTGTCCCGGCCGGATTACTACCAACTGGCGCTTTCTGCTTCCCGCCAATGGACGGCCGCGCCGTGACCTGAAATGGTCCTGTGCATTTGCTCCCACGTTGGCGGGCGTTATACGCTAGGGCGATCGATCGCATGGGTGCAATCCCTAGCTATACGAGTAGTCAGCCCGCGCCAGCGGAACTGTCACGACGGCTTTCGCTAATCGATTCGGTCGCGATTGTCGTGGGAATGATGATTGGGGGCGGCATTTTTTTGGTTCCCAACCTGGTGGCGCGCAGTCTCCCTTCGACCGCGGCGATGCTCGGGGTGTGGGCGCTGGCCGGCGCGATTTCCCTCCTGGGAGCGTTGGCGTGTGCCGAACTCGGTGCGGCCTTTCCAGCAACGGGCGGGCAGTATGTCTTTCTCCGTGAGGCGTACGGACCCGCGGCCGCATTTCTCTGCGGTTGGTCGCTGTTCACAGTGGCGCGCACGGCGCAGGTGGCGTGGCTGGCGGTTGTGTTCTCTCTCTATGCCGGATACTTTGTGCCACTTGGGCAGCTTGGCTCCAGGCTGTTGAGCTTAACGGCGCTGGCGCTCTTCACGTGGGTGAATTACCGGGGCGTCAAGTTCGGCGCCATCGTCCAGAACAGTTTTACGGTCGCGAAAGTTCTGGGTATACTCGCCATCATTACGGCGGCACTGCTGCTGGGCGGGCACGCAGCGCATCCGGCTAGGGCCGCAGTTCAGACCGGCACTGGCGTTTCATTTGAGCAGTTCGGAGTAGCCCTCATCGCTTGCTTGCTTGGCTATGACGGTTGGGTTCAGTTGAGCTTTGTGGCGGGCGAGATCCGCGACCCGGAACGAAACGTGCTGCGGGCGCTCACTTTGGGAACTTTGGGCGTAACGGCGATCTATTTGCTAGCGAATGTTGCGTACCTGCGTGTGTTATCGATCCCCGAAATTGCGGCGAGTCAGCATGTAGCGGCGGATGCGGCGGAGCGCGTGCTTGACGGCGCAGGTGGCACAGTGGTCTCGCTACTGATTCTGATTTCCGTATTGGGCACTTTAAACGGCTGCTTTCTGACCAGCCCGCGAGTGTATTTCGCACAAGCCAAGGACGGCCTCTTCTTCGAGAAGTTTGCATATGTTCATCCGGTCTACGGCACGCCGGCTTTCGCGATTGTGGCGCAAACAGCATGGTCAGCCGTGCTGCTGCTGACCGGTTCGTATGAATCGCTCATGGATTATTCGCTGTTCGGCATTTGGGTGTTCTATGGACTGATGATTGCCGGTGTCATGGTTCTGCGGCGCACGCGGCCCGATCTGCACCGGCCATACCGAATGTGGGGCTATCCAGTGACACCGCTGATCTTTCTGGGAATTACGCTTTGGTTTCTCTTGAACATGCTGGTGACGCGGCCGGCGGCCTCATCCGCGGGCTTAGGCTTGATACTAACTGGCATCCCGGCGTATTTTCTGTGGCGGTGGCATAACGCCAACTCAGCGCCGCAGAAGACTCGCCACCCAGCGCTTTAGCTTATTGTCATGAACACGGATCACTTGCTCGGATGGCGGAAGGAATTCCCGATTCTCGACAAAACCACGTACCTGATCAGCCATTCGCTCGGTGCAATGCCGCGCCGCACGGGGCATGCGCTGCAAGAATTCGCGGAAATCTGGGCATCCCGGGGCATTCGCGCCTGGGAGGAAGGTTGGTGGGAAATGCCTGTCACCGTGGGCAATCTCGTCGCCTCCATCATTGGCGCGGGGCCGGGCGAAGTCGTGATGCATCAGAACGTTTCAGTTTGCCAGTCCCTGGTGACGTCCTGCTTTGATTGGAACGGGACCCGTAACAAGCTGATTACGGATGGCTTGAATTTCCCATCGAACGACTACATCTATTACCAGCTCGAGCGTCAGGGAGCGCGCGTGTGCCGCGTTTCATCGCCGGACGGGATAACGATTCCGATCGAGCGCATGCTCGATGCGATCGACGAAGAGACACAACTCGTTTCCGTATCGCATGTGGCGTTTCGCAGCTCCTTTGTGCAGGATCTTGGAGCGATCATCCGGCACGCCCATCACGTGGGAGCGCTGGTCTTTGCGGATTTGTATCAATCGGCCGGAACAGTGCCGGTGGATGTTCGCCGGCTGGACCTGGATTTTGCTACAGGCGGCTCGGTGAAGTGGCTATGCGGTGGTCCCGGCGCAGGATACTTATATGTACGGCCGGATCTGCGAATGCGGTTGCGGCCCGCGGCGACCGGATGGATGGCGCACAGTCAGCCCTTTCAGTTCAAGCCCGGGCCGATCGAATACGCAGAGGATGCATTCCGATTTTTGAATGGAACGCCGGGCATTCCCTCGCTGTACTCTGCCCGTTCTGGCTATGAAATCGTGAACCAAATCGGTGTGGATGCGATTCGAACGAAATCTTTGCGCCAGACGCAACGGCTTATCGATCTTGCGGACGAATCAGGTTTTCCGGTCCGCTCGTGTCGCGATCCGCAAGCTCGCGGCGGTGTGGTCGTCGTCGAGGTTCCAAGCGGACAAGTGGTGACATGCGAGCTCAACCGACGTGAGGTGTTGGTGGATTACAGGCCGAACGCTGGAATTCGCATCGCGCCGCATTTCTATACCGCGGATGACGAACTCGATCGAGCGATGGCCGAAATCCGGGGCATAGTGAAGCAGTGAGCTTTCTGAAGCGCCAGAAGTCATGTCGCACTGCGCGATGTGGATTTCTAGGTGTCCACCGCCATTAGAAAAGCACAGTTGTGCCGCTGGGGCCAGAAACTTTTGGCCAGTCACTAGATCTGCGACGCAAGTGGAGGGATTCGATTGGGCAAGCTATGGCTGAAACCTCCAGTAATGCTTTGTGCCCGATCACAAGCATGGCTCCGCTACTGGCGATCACTGGCATGGGCCGGGGAGCTCATGCGAAAGAGCGAGACTCGCATCGCCGGCACTTGACGGCTGAGGAAGCGGCTCGCTATACACCGAGCGCGTGCTGGCTTGCAACAACGGATGGGATCCGGCGCGGATTCATTGGATCACCGCTGGGTTGGAAAATCGACGAACCGCGCATCGCAGCTCAGATTGGGCGATAATCCGGACGTGCCAGTAACATCTACATTATGCCCGGTAATCGTCAGATTGAAAGCGCCCGGACCGATTTTGACGTCCGAGTTCTTGGCATCGATTTTGATCGCTGCGGGATCGGTAAAGACAACGTTATCGAATTGAATGCCAACGCGGTGAGTCGGATCGTAACCGTCGAGGGTCAGCTTCCCCGGCCCCTGAACGAGCACGTTCCGGAGCACGATATCGCGAAAGACCGGGATCCGGCCACTCTCTTTGCTCGCGTGCGCGCTATAGCTCGTATCCATGAAGATCGGATTCGG
>JAFAUR010001121.1 GCA_019243205.1 Acidobacteriaceae bacterium
CGCGACCCAAACTGCCCGGGCGAGCAATCCCCACCCTCCTCGATAATCGGCGTGAGTACAAGGCTGTGGCCACGGCCGATCGGCCCAAGCGAAGGGAAAACAAACGGATTCTTCGTGATCACCGCGATACTGGAGATCACGCTAATGCTTACAAGCACGTGATCAGGACATAGCCGGCCCAGACGGCTCCCGGGGGATAACGGAGCAGAAGGCGCGTGAGCCGGAACCGTGCAAAAAGTCCGACCACGTGTTCGGCTTCGTGACGCTCAAAACGGGATCTTAATTCCTCATGCGTGCGAGCCATCCGAGAATAGCCTCTCACAGGCTGAGTTCACGACCCGATGAGGTTCGGCCTCACCGACACGAGGCTAGTTCGCGATCAAATGCCGATGGACAGGAAGGAATTGGCATGTCTGTTTCCGTTTTGTTTTCCACAAGCCGCTGTAGTATGGCGCAACGTGAGGTGTTTGCGTTGTCCAGTACTACAGCAACAAGCTAATTACTGGGCCTATGCCACTCCCGCGGGAGCGAACAACTGTGCGGCAAACGTTTTTGGGAGATGATATTCGACTTATCCTCAGCGAATCGCCATTTTCGAAAGCACCCAGGAATTTAATCTGCCCTGTACTGTTCCTCAAGGAGAGCGGAGACGTCATTCGCCAGCATTGGAACTTCAGTCCGCAGGGATCGACAGAATCAGTTGAAGATTACCGCGTGGCCTTGAACGGTGTCGTTGTCCTGAAGCTCGCAGAATCCCTGGTATCCGCGTTCATCTGCGTATCCTGTGTGCTCGAACAGTAACATGGAGATTGCATATGGAAAGAATACGGATCGTTACAGATATCAGTAAACATGTGGGCTGTGGGGGCATCATGGCTATGTCTCAGGAGGCGCCCGAATACATCGTGGAGCATGAAGGACTGGAGACCACAATTCCAGGCGCGGAGATGATCTGCCTAAGATGCGGAGAGCGAATCCGCTCCCAGGACCAGGTGGAAACACCCGGCCAATAACTTGTCCCACCGGGCGGTCACCTCTGTAACGAGCATGATCGCCCGGAAGTGCAGAGCAGAGTTTTATATGCTTACGCGCGGCGGGCCTGGAACAATCGCCTCGTTTTCGCGATGCGTCTACCCAAACTGCCCGCGCATGTCGTGCGCTACCGGTTGCAATGCCAGTGCCCGCAAACATTTGTCGATACATCTTCGAGATAAGAACGAACCCAGCCGCGCGCAGTGTTGACGCGCATTCTGAGCGCTTCCAGATCGCGGCCAAGCTGCGAATCCGACACGCCTTGTTCTTGCTCGCATCTGGCTTGAGCTCATGATGGGATGCGCATAAATATCGCCGGCCTTTTTTCCGTCAAAATCTTGATAAAGAATGAGCACGAACCCAAGGCACCAAATGAGAGGCCTCATCCACTTACCCCCTCAAATGATGAAGCCTAAACCGTCGTTTTCCGATTCTCAGTTGTGAAGCCGATTGTTGCCTCCGTGCAGCCTTGTAAGCTACGAAGCGGCCCCGTGCTCCCAATCGCACAGCCGGTCGTTAACGTGACGCGCACCATCCGCTTTTCCAAATCCGGGACTTGTGAGGTAACAGTGCGCGACTGCCCAACCGAATGGCGTCTCCGACTTTCTGGACTGATAATGCAGATTCTCGCTCGTCCGGATCGTCGTGCAATGAGGTGCCAAGCAGGGCGGTCACGTGTGGAGCTTCAACGGAAGTGGAAGCTTATCGGAAGATCTGTGACCTGAGCCAGCGCATCTGGGACTTCACAGGCCAGATGACGGGTAATCTGGAAACTGAGCCGCTCGAATATACATCGCCCTGACGGCCTAGCGTTGGAAATACTCCGCCACCTCAGGATTGACGATCGGTCCGGTGGGAGCGCCGGCATGAATTGAATTTTGTGCGGCCCGGGTACCCAGTCGCGTCTTATTTGTCATGGGCGCTCTTCGTCAAAGGACACGCGCGTGGAACACCAGTGTATTGGCCGTGTTCGTCATCTGCAGTGCGGTGTCGCTATTCGGGCAAGTTTTGGAAAAACCTGTGGACTTCGGATTTTTGCCTCAGGAAATTCAGCCGCAATCCGCCAGCATTGTCGGAACTGTCCGGGATTTGAATGGAACTCCCATTCCGGAAATACCGGTTACCCTCGCCGGTCAGGATAATAGCGTCGATCGCGTCGTGCGGGCCGATAGCAACGGCGCGTTTACATTCGATGGCTTATCACCCGGAAATTATCAGGTCAAGGTGGAGGCGCCTGGGCTCGTGCCGTTTGTCTCGGCGATGAAGACACTCGGGGCAGGCGAGCGTCAGCAACTAGCTATCGCGGTTACGCGCCTTCCCACCAAGCAGACAACCGTCACCGTGACGGCCACTCCGGCACAGGTGGCGCAAGCGCAAGTACACGAACAAGAGCAACAGCGCGTCCTGGGCTTCCTGCCGGACTTCTACACGACTTATATCTGGACGGCCACGCCTATGACCCCGCGGCTGAAATTCCAGCTCGGATTCCGCTCGGTGACGGATCCGGTCATGTTTTTGGTGGCTGCTGGACTAGCTGGTGTAGAGCAAAAACACAATACGTTTCCCGGCTATGGCCAAGGCGCGGAGGGCTACGCGAAGCGGTTCGGAGCCGCCTATGCGGACACAGTGTCGAGTCGCATAATTAGCCGCGCGATTTTGCCAACGCTCCTTCATCAAGACCCACGCTACTTCTACCACGGTTCCGGCAGCGTGCGCTCACGCATGCTGTATGCGATCGAGGCATCGGTAGTCACACGCGGAGATAACGGGCGGCTTCAACCGAACTACTCTCAGGTTGTTGGCTCATTTGCGGCTGCCGGTCTTTCGAATGTGTATCGGGCTCCGGGTGACAGGCAGTTAGGACTGACGCTTCGTAACGGGTTGATCATAATCGGAGCCGGCACCGTCGAAAATGTGTGTCGCGAGTTCCTTTCGCGAAAACTCACTCAACATGTGCCGGCGTTCGCGAACGGTAAGCCATAGGCGATCGTCGCCCGCCAAATTCCGCGCCCGATCTGCGGGACAAACTTGAATTCTTAGCGTTCGAGCGAGCTCTGCTCATCCTGGGATGCGGACCGACCAGCATCCGCCTTTGTCCGCCGTTCATGATCAATCACGAACATACGGATTTCGCAATCGAGACATTAGAGCAATGTCTGGCGATCCTGAACTAGCAACCGGACTACCTGGTCGATTTGTCTATCCATTTGTCCACGACCGGAACAACATAGCCCGTTAGCCGGTCCAAAAGACTCGCTACGTCCGTGTCGGCTAAGAGCAGTTCACGGTGCACGTCCCGCAAGAAGCCTTCGTCCTGCGCTCGATCCGCCATAACCAGCAGCGGATCATAATATCGGTTCACATTGAGCAGAGCACAAGCTTTGCGGTGTAATCCGAGCTGAGACCAGGTCAGTACCTCACAAAATTCGTCCCAGGTGCCGTACCCACCTGGCAAAGCAATGAAAGCGTCCGCGAGATCTGCCATGAGTGCTTTCCGCTCGTGCATGGACTCGACAACGTGCAATTTCGTCAATGTACCGTGGGCGATCTCCTTCTCGACCAGCATTTTCGGCATGACGCCGACAACTTGCCCACCGTGCGTTAAACAAGCATCTGCGAGTGCGCCCATCAGACCGACTTTGCCGCCGCCGTACACAAGCCCGATTCCGCGTTTCGCAAGCAGTCGCCCAAGTTGCTCGGCTGCCTGCAGGTATACCGCGTGAACACCAGAGCTGGAGCCGCAAAATACGCAAACCCGTTGCAGCATTGTTTCAGCGTAAAACGCTAGCCGCTGGTTCCGCACAGCCAGCCCACTAAACGTGAATCACATCTCAGCCTTTCGCGACAGCGCCACTTCGCTCATCGGCTCGCCCGGATGCGCGGCGGCATAGCACAGCAGGTTGCCGAGCTCGCGCGTCTGCTCTTGCAGATCGGCCGTGAGGGGATTCATCTGCAGCTCATGGCTGTAGGGAATCGCCTTTTGCATGCACGATTGCCATGCGCTTGAGCAATTCGCTGCGCTCGCTCATGCTATGACTGTAACGCCTGAAACG
>JAFAUR010000023.1 GCA_019243205.1 Acidobacteriaceae bacterium
CAACATGCATCACCGCGTACACGGGAAGAATCACGTTACAAATCCAATCCACCATGTGCAGAATTCCGTGCCAATACAGATCGGGGTCGTTGTAGGTGCCGGAGGCCCAGGACTCGAACAGCCGTGTCAACGCGGAGACTAGCAAGCAAAGAAGCCCCCCGTAAGACCAAGTCGAATACAGGTGGTCGTACCCGCGTGCAAACTGGATGACAGCGATCGCGATAAAGAGGCAGCCGAGTGTGGGCAGAATTGTATTGCCCAACCAGTTGGCCAGATGAAGAAGTCCGTTTGCGAAACTCATATACCTCTCACATCATGGAAACGATCAGTTTCCATAAGCTGGCAACGGTAAGGAAACCAATCACGGCCATAATCATCGGCTTGACGGGCCGCTTCGCCGCAAAATTGAGGATTGCCCCGACGATGCCGAGTACTGCGGCAATCGGGCATAATGTCGCGGCCACATAAGTCCAAAGTGAGTCGAGGACGTCGACGGTCGCATATTGTCCTGCCGTGTTCCAGCCCTGGAGGAGTGTGTACGTGGTCTGAATCGCGAGCAAGAACATAGTGCCGAGAATCGCCGGCAATGGATTTCCGCCTTGGATCAGATCGAGTAGTGAGTGCAGCAGGAAGAAGGCAGCAAATGCCGTCGTGAGCTTGCCCACGACGAAATTGCTCACGAAATTACTGACATCGGACTGGATCGAGGACAACCAGGCAGTCGAAATGCTCGGACTGCCGGGAAGCGATGGACCCACGCCAAAACTGGGGAACCAACTCAGGAGACTGGGAAACGTGATAAATACGATGGCCCAGAACATCCATTTGCTAAACCCGCCGCCGATGATGCTCGCTCCTCCGACATCCCGGCGGAAGTTGAGCCCCGCCAGAACCAAACAGACGAGCGCTGCCGAGGGTGCCAACAGCATCATCAACGAAACGAAATCCTGTAGTAGTGGAGGAGGCGCCATAGTGGCTGGTTAGGAAGGAAGCGGTCGGAATGTTCTCGCATCCTGAATCCGCTTCCTCTCTCGCGCATGGGTCTAGCTCACCCCCGCGGTGCCGTTCGTGATCCAGTACTCCAAGAGTCTTGTAATGCCGGATACCGACAGCAGCCCAAGAGTGGTGAAGACCCACTTGATCGCACCGCGGCCAGCCGCGAAATTAATAATCGCCATGAGAGCGGCGCCGCCCGCGCCCACCGGGGCGATGACGTTTCCGATCCAGTTGATCAGGTTGAGAAAAGATCCTTCGACCTGAGTGCCTTGCTGACCTTGCACGGCTTGGTTGAACTGAGGCGTCCCACCCAGGTTCTGACCTAAGACGTGAGATTGAGTCAGGAACAGGGCGATGACCACAGCGGCTAGGAGACTCTTCAGGCCAACCCCTGAATAGATCCATCGCCGCGACGAACAGAGAATTTGCTTTGCGTGAAAGCGACTCCTCTTGAAAGCGATACGGTTCTTCATTAGCTACTCCTTACGTCCTCACTCGTGAGGGACAGGAAGAAACGTAACGCGTTCCGGAAAACGGTGCAAAAAAATTGTTTCGGATTACGAGACCGGGCGAATCGAGCTTCCCTAAAATCTATTGAAGTTCTAGATTGCTACCGGAAATACGCCCGATCGCTCGCTCGAAATCCTCGAAGATCAGAGGCGGCAGCGCGGCCTCGGGGCGGTCGAGAACGCGGCCCAATGCGCTGCGAACGGCCGCTTTTACAACCGCTTCGATGTCGGCATGGGAAAGACCGTCTGTAGCTGCCACAATTTTCGGCAAAGGAACATTCGTCTTAACATCACTCAAAAGCTTCCTAAGGAGTCGCTCCCGATTTTGGGTGCCCGGCAGTCGCATTTCGATCTTTTCCGAAAAGCGACCGCCACGAAGGATCGCCGGATCAATTCGGTCTACATGATTGGTCGTGCCGATCAGAAACACATTGTGTTCGGGTTCGAGCTGGCTGATCTCCGTCCGACACTGTTCGACGAGTTGGACGTCATGGGTGCTTTGCAGCCCGTTGTTCCGCGGAAATAAGCCATCGATCTCATCGAAGAATATTATCGACGGACTCTGCGCTTTCGCCCGTGCAAACACTTCTGCCAACCGCTTAACTGAATCTCCAACGTTCCCGCCGAGTACATCGGCTGCGGTGATCGGGTAAAAGCTTCGCCTCGTTTGGGTGGCGATAAGCCTGGCCAGCATGCTCTTGCCTGTTCCCGGTGGCCCCACCAGAAGCACGCCGGTCGGGACAGCCAAATGCTTTTGCTCGGACCACTTTCCATCTAGCAGATGAATCAGCGTCCGAACGTCAGCCAGCGTCTCTGGCTCGAGGACAACGTCATCCCAGGACACGGGCTTGAAGAATGGACGATCTTGGCCACCCGACTCCTCCAATGCACGG
>JAFAUR010000084.1 GCA_019243205.1 Acidobacteriaceae bacterium
CCGCGGATGTAAATAAAGTTCAGAACATCTACATTGCCCAACTCAAGAATCCCTGGACCATCGAGGGTCGGCGCGTGCTGATCTCCACTCCCCATTTTCGCTGGGAAAAGCATGATGACGATCTGGGCGTCAAAGTGAACGAGGGGCCCGAGATCCTGAAACACGACGGTGATATTTTCCTGATTTTTTCGGCGAGCGGGTGTTGGACGGACGACTACGCACTCGGTATGCTACAAGCCCGTGAGGCATCTGACCTGTTGAACTCGGTATCCTGGGTAAAAAGCAAGCATCCCTTGTTGAAAACATCGGGCAAGGCGCATGCTTACGGAACCGGCCACAATACGTTTTTCCGTTCGCCGGATGGCACGCAGGACTGGATCATCTATCACGCGAATCCTGATCCGGAGGAGGGCTGTAAAGACGAACGGTCCCCGCGCGCCCAGCCGTTCACCTGGAACGCTGACGGTACACCGAATTTCGGCAAACCCGTACCGCTGGGCCAGCCCCTGCCGCTGCCTTCCGGCGAACAGTCCGGACAGTGAGGCGTACTGCCCATCGCTTTTGCGAGCGTCTACTTCGCGTTCACTACCGGTGTGTCGACCAGATGCTCTGAGACGAACCAGACTTGCAATTCGTTGGTGCGGACGACCTCACTTACAAGCAGATCATTCGTTCCGTCATCTCCGCGCTCGTCCGCTGCGTGCGCATATTCGCGGCTCTCTTTCAGGATCAATTCATGCGCTTCAAGCAGGCGCGAAAGTTGCACCGGAACCTCTTCGCGACCGATAGGCGCCCTCTCGATGCGCGTGTGTTCTGAGACGTCGTGCGGCAGCGCGAGCGCAATGCCACCCAAAGCCTGAATTCGCTCCGCGATGAGGTCCACAAGTTCTGCCTGCTTCTCATAATGCGCATCTAGTAGCAGGTGCAACTGGTAAAACGTCGGACCTGACACCTGCCAGTGGTGCTTCTTGTATAAGTCGCGCAGCATCATAGTATCCGCGAGCACTTGATTCAGATCCTCGATACTCTGCCGCGTCACTCCCTCTTCTAAGCCCGAGGGCAGCTTCACGACGGTTCCAAATTCCTGGATGATCTTTCCCCGCTGCCCGAGCACGGGAGCAGCTTTCAACGGTTTATTGTCACTCGTGACTTTTGTATGTGCCATGGTTCCATACATAGATGCGGCTAGCCGCATAAGGGAGTCAGCTTCCTTAAAACAAGTGATAGCGGCTGCTATCGTGTCATTTGGTGCGTAAAAGCGTAATTCGAAATAGATCTTTAATTTTCTGCCGCTTTATGCTACCTTAGTCGCACATCCGCTTCGTACCCCAAAGGTATTTCTCATCGGTTTGTCCCTAACTCGTTCTAACAAGGAAGCAATTGCAATGCAGATTTTGTACGCCCGACGCAACATTTCTATCGCCGGTGCGGGTAAGTTTCTCATTTTCCTCGCATTTGTTGGTACTCTGGCATTGGCGGGGCAAACCACGGTTTTGTATGAACCAACCTCTCTTACTGCCGGGCCGTTCCCTTCCGATGTTTTGACTGCGGCCGATACTACGCAAATCACGGGCCATCGCATCGCCTTACCGCCTGCCGAAAGCTCATGTGACCCGAGCCAGAGTCTGCCGGTATGTACCAACACTGACGCACTCAATCAATTCGATGGCTTCAGCGTAAATCCGCGGCTCATGGTGTGCTTCTCAGCTCCGGTGGATACCAGCACTCTGCCATCGGGACTGAACCTGTACGCGGCAGGTTCTTCGAATCCAATTACAGTCAATCAAATCATTTACGATCCTGCGACTAACTGCGCTTTTGCGAAGCCGAACCAAGTGCTGAAGCAAGACAGTGCGTATGTCCTCACAGTGACTACTACGGTGCTGGATGCCGGAGGCCAAACGGTGCAGCCCGATGGGCGCTTCACTGCTTGCCTGGCGAGCAACGATCCGTACTGCTCCGCCCTCTCGAGCGCCATCGCACACGTGCCGCGGACACCTGCGTCGAGCAACACACTTGTCGCGGCTTCTCTGTTCACAACCATGAGCGTCACTCGATGGCTCGAGGGCGCCCGCGACTATATCAAGGCGAATGAGCCGTACATACCCGTTGTCCCTGCAGGCCTTGTCCCGGTCTTTCCGGTGGCGGCACTCGCATCAATGAATTGGGATCCAGCCCAGAGCGGTCTCGGACCACAGCCAATCCCGCTCAGCGCGTTACACAATGTTGGAGCGATCGGTTTTGGCCTGTTTTTTTCACCTAATTATCTGAACGTGAGCGGCAGCGCGCCCTTTACAATCACGACCGCTCCCAATAGTCCGGTTCCGGTTCCTGGTTATCCGTCCGGTTTCGTCCCGGTCTCTTTTCACGTGTTCCTGCCTAACAAAATCCCCCCGCTGGGCGGTTTTCCCCTCGCGATTTATGGACACGGGCTCGGGGATTCGCAGTTTGGCGCCCCAACCTATATCGCCAATACGCTTGCCGCGAACGGAATCGCAACTCTGGCTTTTGAGATTCAGGGAAACGGATACGGATCCGGGAGCACCGTTGGGCTGACTGACAAATTGGGCATCAAATACACGGTCAAGACACCTGGCCGCGGCGTTCAACTCGGCTCCGGGAATATCGGCCCCACGGATGGATGCGTGTTGAGCCCTGGTCCGATTGGCGTACGTGACTGCGTCCGCCAAACTGTTGTCGATCTGCTTGCACTCGTGACGGCGATCCAGAAAACCGGAGGCCTCGGCTTCACCATCAATCCGAGCCGCATTTACTATGTCGGTCAATCTTTCGGTTCCACTATCGGGGTTCCATTTCACGCCATTGAGCCTTCGGTGAAAGCTGCGGTGATCAATGCCGGCGGGGGAACTACCGTCGATGAGTCGAGACTCGCCATTACTGCCCGGCCTCTCGGTACGGGATACCTTGCACCGTATGGCTTGCTCAATGTTCCGCCCGCGAACCCCGAGCCTTACTATCCGCACGTCCCGCCGCCTCTTGGCCTTGAAGATTCTCCGTTCAACGACGAATACGTGTACCGGAGTGAGCCGCCGGTGGCGATGATTGATAACGTGCCGGGCGCACTTAAAATACAGGCTGCGTTTGAAGCGGCTGACTGGGTTGGAATGCTGGCGGATCCTCTGGCCTTTGCACCGTATCTGAAAACTTCACCGCTTCCGGGTGTTCCGGCGAAATCCACTTTGTTTCAATTCGCTTATGGAGATCTGGAAATTCCGAACCCGACGGAATCAGCTCTCGTGCGCGCCGCAGATGCCCAGTCGACCACGTCCTATCTGCGGTTCGATCTCGCGGTGGCAACTGTACCTGCGCTGCTGCAAGCGACTTTCCCCGCGGGTAACATCGTCCCGAGTTTGCCACATGCCGTACTGGCGAATCCCGACATATTCTCGAACCAACCTTGGAATCCCGCGCAAACTTCGCTTGCCTTAGCTGAGCAACAACAAGTCGCAGGCTTCTTTCTCTCGGATGGGCAGAGTATTCCCGATCCGAATTCTTTCTTGAATGGTGGCCCGTTTGCGGGGCAGAAGCTATTCGAAACCCCGTCGGTGTTGCCGGAAAGTCTGAATTACCTGCAGTTCCCTCAATAGCCAGTTACCCGGTTAGAAACCGCGCCTATCTTGCTGTATTAGCGGAGATAGGCGCGGTTTATTTTTTGGAAATAAAACCGGTTAGTTTCTTGAGATATTCCTGACTGGTAACCCTTACCGGTGATCGTTTGAGTTATTGACCAGACAAATCCTTCTCCGCAAAATGAGAGCAGCCAAACATTTGGCGGATCATCTACGGAGGAAAATTCGTGAAAGTCTCAAATAAATTTGCAATCGCGATTGCAATCGGAACGCTTGCTGCAATTCCATCTTTTGCAGCAAGCACAATTGATCTCGGTATCAACGGAGATGCGCAAGTGGGTGCTAATTTCATCAACTTCAGTAGTAATTACCCCACGGATACAACGTTCGCTCAGGCGCCCGATTACGGCAATTTCCAGGTTAGCCAGGTGCAAGCGGGTAACATTCTGAGCAATGCTGGTGTCCACAACGGCGAATTTGGCCTTATCCAGAGCTTGAACAACGCTCTTGAACCGGTAAAGTCATCGCCTGACTTCACCAACACTTACACCGGTACGCCCTTCATGACGTTTTCCGACCTCGGAAGCAACGAGCAGCTTTATCTCACTGCTATTCTGCAGGGAAATTTTGCTAACGGTTCGCCTTTTAACTTCACGGAAACGCCTAACGGCCTGGTCGCCAGCTTCGATGTTGACGGTTACGTGCTCGACACGAACACGAACGCAAAAACGCTGTACACCGGAACGTTCTCCGCCACTTTCAACGGCATCATGAGCGTAAGCTCGCTGGACCTGCCGCAACAGACGCCGTTCTCCGCCACGTTTACCTTGAATACGGTGCCGGAGCCCGGTTCCGTCCTTCTGATGAGCGTTGGTCTGCTGGGCGCGGGTGTCATTGCTCGCCGCCGCAAGGTGAAACCGTAATCCCGCCTCTCATCCGCAACGAACAAGGTTAGGGCCTTCGACCCGCTAACTGGTCGAGGGCTCTTCTCGTTTCTTGCGAACTATCCATCGGCTGGCAAAACGATGCCGGAACACACGCCGAAGCCGATGCGTTTGAAACCTTTACGCAGGCAGCAGCCGCTGAGAATGATCTCGTCTCCATTCTCCAGGAAACTTCGAGTCTCGCCCGAAGGAAGCGGGAGTGGATCGGTGCCTTTCAACGTCAACTCCATAAGACAGCCGCCGTTCCGCTTTTCGGGTCCTGATATGGTGCCTGAGCCCAGAAGGTCACCAGGACGCAGTGGACATCCGTTCGATGTGTGGTGCGCGACCATCTGGCCTGGAGTCCAGAACATTTCTTTGAAGAAGCTGAGGCTGATCTTGACGGCTTCTGCCATGCGAGTAGAACGTAGATGCACTTCCAGCGTGATGTCGAAGGCAGCATCACCCGCTTGCTGCAAATAAGGCAGAGGGGCGATGTTATGCGGCGGGGCTAAAGTTCGGAACGGTGCAAGCGCTTCCATCGTGATTATCCAGGGTGAGATCGAGGTCGCAAAGTTTTTCCCCAAAAAGGGTCCCAGCGGTTGATATTCCCAGCGTTGGATATCGCGCGCGGACCAGTCGTTGAGAAGAGAGACGCCCGCAAGATGGTCTTCGGCATCGGTGATCGAAATGGGCTCGCCCTGCCTGTTTCCGGGTCCCGCAAAAAATCCAAGCTCGACCTCGAAATCCAGTTCAGATGTAGGTGCGAACTGCCCTTCGGCCACTTGGCCCCAAGGTCTTCGGAAAGGTGTGCCGCTCAGGACGATAGAAGATGATCTGCCCCCGTAGGCGATCGGGACGTGTTTGTAATTCGGCAGTAACGGGTTATCCGGACGGAAAAGCCGGCCGATATTGAGCGCGTGTTGAAGCGAAGCGTAGAA
>JAFAUR010000117.1 GCA_019243205.1 Acidobacteriaceae bacterium
AAAGAGTATGCGATCGGAATCGACGTTTTTGATCGCGATCCGTCGTATGACTCTCGCCTGGATCCGATCGTCAGAGTGGAGGCCGGCGTCGACTTCGTCAGAAGCTGCGGCTCTATTATGACGACGAAGGGCGCGGCGATCGCGTCCGGATCGAGATTCCCGAACGGGGATACGTTCCAATAATCGGCTACGTTACCGTGTGCTCGCCGGTTCGTGTCGACGCGTCAAGCGTGCCGCTTTCTTCCGTCTCAATCGCAGTCGTTTCTCTCACCAGCGAAGTGGAGGTTGGAAGTTTCGCAATCGGACTCACCGATGAGCTGATTCATTTGCTCAGCGAAACGGGCAATATCCGAGTGATCGCGCGCCATTCTCTGTTGCAGGCGGGATTTGGCCTTGGAGCGGGCCGACGTTTTGGACTGCAGGCCAACCTCGACTACCTCTTAGAGGCAAGCGTTCGTGCGGAGAACGGCACCGTGCGCGCGTGCATTCGCCTCTTGAACCCGTTTTCCGGCACTTGCCTTTGGTCGGAAACGTATGACATGCAGATTCATAGCGTCCTCGCAGCACAGAGTTCACGGGCTTCGCAGATTGCAGGCGGCGTGCAACGATACCTGAGATCGTCGAATACTCCGGTCACTCGGGATTTCGGAGCGATCAATCATCCCGTTCACGCGCTGTACTCCGAAGCGCGCATGTTCCTGAACAGCCGTACCAGGGACGGGATCTGTCAGAGCGTCGAGTGTTTCCGGCAACTGATCAATGCCTGCCCACACTTCGCTTTGGCTTACGCGGACTTGGCTGATGCTTACAGCTTGGGTGCACCGCTATGACGTGTTCCCGCCACAGGAGTCCTGGGAGCGCGCCCGTGTGGCTGCCCTGGATGCAGTGAGGATTGACTACACTCTCGCCGAAGCTCACACGTCTCTCGGGTTTGTGGATCTGCATTACCGCCGCGATTGGGGGAGCGCCGAGCGCGAGTTTTGTACGGCCATTCTTTTGAACCCACGCTATGCGCCGGCGCGCCAATGGTATGCGTGGCTGCTGGCGGCAACGGGAAATCCCGAGCTGGCCATCACGGCGCTAACTCAGGCCGTGAGGATGGACCCGTTGTCCGCTAACGCAAATGCCGACCTGGCTCTCGCCTACTATTTCTCTCGCCAGTTTGACGACGCCATCGCACAATGCAGGACAACGCTGGCCTTGTATCCGGATTTTTACCGCGCGCACCAACTTGCGGGAATCGTCTATCTGCAGAAAGGCGATTTTCAAAGTGCGTTCGAACACTTTCAAGCCGCGGCCGGGCAGACGAGAGGAACAGGAAGACCGGCCGTTCTCCTGGCGACTGCACTCCTCGCAATGGGCAGGATGGGCGAGGCGCGCGCGGTGTTCACCCGATCCCTGGACGCCCGTAATTCGAAGGCTTCAGCCATCGATTTTGCGCTGTTCTTTGCGGCAATCGGCGACCTGGACAGCGTGTTTCAATGGCTCGAACGTGCTTACGAGGAACAAGATGCCGAGTTGCTCTGGCTCTCAGTTGATCCGGTCTACGACACCGTTCGGCATGACCGACGCTTTCTAGCTCTGCTTTTGCGAATCGGCAAACCTGCAGTTACTGATCGGCTGCGAGAACTCGTACTTGCACCTTACGAAGAAGAAAGTTCTTCATCTCCTATCCTGCTTTGCACCGCCAACGCGAGTCAAATCCGGCTCCGCTTCACTTTGCGTCGATTATTGAGCCTCCGAAGAAAGCACAGGCACCCATGTTCGCCACCTCTCGTACCGGAGGGGTCGCCGTGTAGGCTGTGGGGATCGACCCGTGACTAAATGGGTGGCGAATAGGTTTGTCCGAAAACGCTCAGCGGGTTTCACTGCGAGAGCAGCGGTCCTAAGCGTGCAATCAAAGATGCGGAGAGCGATAGAGTTCAGCAAGAGATCGATATCGCCCGCCGCTTCCGCGGAGGCCGGCCCCGATTCCGGCTTTACTGAGTGACGGGGAGCGGGGCTGTCAGAAACGGACCCTTGTCTGGCACCCATATTGAGTTTTGCTGAAGCTGTTCTATTTCGACGATTACCGGCCCGGTAGTGAAGCTAAGCGCGTGGCCGCCCGCAGTTTCATCATCCGAGATGAAGTGGTAGTGATACCCGACCTGATTGATGCCTTTGACCCAGGCTGGGCCGCGAAAGGCAACCAGCGTACCTTCTATGTTCTGGAACGGGAATTTGACTTGCTGCTCGATCGCTTCAGATAGCGGCGGGTAAGGTGGAAACAACTTAGGGATAGCGCGCGTGGTCAGCTCGAGGAACTTGCCCCGGATTCGGATCGCATAGAACAGATTTGTGGATGGGATGTGCTGATCGATCTGTTGGCCCAGTTGGTCCATCGAGACACCGTCCGTCCAGAAGCGGATCTCGGAGCGAAACGTGGTGATCACAGCGAATGGAACGCGTGAACTGTCGGCCTCTTCCGTTACGACACCATCGGAACGAAAGTGATAAAAATGTCCGTTCAGAATCGTCATCTCGCCATCGATTCCTTCAAACGTTCCGAGCCCAAAATCGCCCTGTTGCTTGAGTGCGGCAATGGCGTATACACCTTGATACAGGCCGAGGCTTAACGCGTCCAGAGTGGAGATCTGAAACACAGCAGGAGTAGCACGGCGGTCGAGTTTGCTCGAATCAGGCTCGGCCTGTGCCGGAAACACGAGAGACGGTATCAAGAACAGACAACAGACGCGTAACAAGCGGGACCATTGAGTGCGCAACATTTCCTCCTGGATCAGCTGATTTATATAACAATCCGGAGTTGCCGTACGAATGGTCGATTATCCGAGCACAATCCGGCG
>JAFAUR010000011.1 GCA_019243205.1 Acidobacteriaceae bacterium
GAGCGGCTGCCTGAAGTCGGCGATCCTGATAAGCCCAAGCTTGTCTTCTTCTTCGATGAGGCGCACCTGCTGTTTACGGATCAGCCCGCGACATTGCTCACGAAGATCGAACAAGTAGTGCGACTCATCCGTTCGAAAGGCGTAGGCGTCTATTTCGTCACTCAGAACCCGATTGATGTGCCTGACACCGTTCTCGGCCAATTAGGAAATCGCGTGCAGCATGCTCTTCGGGCATTCACGCCGCGGGATCAGAAGGCCGTGAAAGCGGCGGCGGAGACGTTTCGGACCAATCCGAAACTCGATTTGGCCAAGGTGATTACGGAGCTCGAAGTCGGCGAGGCACTCGTTTCCTTTCTCGATGAGAAAGGCGCGCCCGGCATCGTCGAACGCGCCTACGTGTGCCCGCCCGGTGGGCAGATCGGGCCGATTACTCCGGAAGAACGAAAAGCTTTCATGGCTACTTCGCTCGTTGCTGGAGTGTACGACAATCCCGTTGATCGCGAATCAGCCTACGAGATCCTACACAAGCGCGCTCCCGCCGCTCGAGCGGCTGGTTCTGCTCAGGCGCAAGCACCGGCCGGGCAGCCGGCGGCCGTACCAAGCCCGGTGAGCGGCATACTCACTGAAATAGGCGGCATGCTGATGGGTACGGTGGGACCGCGAGGAGGCAGGCGCGAAGGAATCCTGGAGGCGATGATCAAGAGTGGGGCGCGCTCCGTTGGTTCCCAGCTTGGTGGCCAGATCGTGCGCGGCGTTCTCGGCGGTATCCTGGGCGAGAATACCGGACGCAGACGTTGACTTCATCAAGCCGATTTAGTGTTTTCTGCTGATCAACCCAGGATCGATCTGCGTTGCAAGCGCGAGGGCCTGCTGAGCACCAGCGGCATCGCCATGACGTTTGAGCGCAACGCTCAGGCCGTAGTACAACCCCGCCGATAGCGGATTAATTTGAAGCCCTTGACGGAAAGTTTCAATCGCCGCCTGTAGATCCTCGTTCAGATATAGAGCGTTCCCGAGATACACATAAGCCGGGACAAGATCGTTTTCGAGCGAAATGGCGCGCCGGTAGATTTCCATGGCCTCTGTGCGATGTCCCTCCTTGTCCAACATGAGCGCAAGGGCCAGCTTCGAACCTCCGTCATCGGGATAAACAGCTGTAGCAACGCGCAAGACCTCCACCGCCCGCTGCGGATTTCCAGTTTGCCCTAGAAGGTTGGCCATGAAGATTAGAGAGTGCAGGTATTGAGGGTAGATGAACAGGGCTTGTTGGCACTTTTCCAGAGCGCCCCTCAGGTCGCCGCCGAGGGCGAGAGCTTCAGCCTGATGTTGCAGCTGCTCCGCCTGCCATTTGAAATCGCGCCCTGCCCGTTGCAGGATCACCCAACGTTCACCGGCGTTGAAAACCCTGCTAGTCTGGCCATATCTCAATTCCGCCGCGACGTTCGCGATAGCCGGGTCGAGCTCGGACAGCCACTTCGGTCCCAAGTAGCCTCCTGTCTGCGCGGTATTGGACGAAACATCTCTTGCCACTTTCGAAAACGCTTCACCCTTTTGAATGCGTTGCACGGCCTTCTCCGCTGACTGCTGGTTGGTCGTGACGATGATGCTGAGGAACTCTCGCACGGGGCGAATCTGTGATTCCAGCCGCGCATGCCCATTGGGAACGGTGACGTTCTGCTCAGGGTGAACACGGATCAGGTGGTCTACAAGGCGAAACGGCCCCATCTCAATTTGCGGCATGTGGCAGCCAAGACACGCATCCTTCGGATTGACGGGACAAATGGATGCCCTCGGTTTTGCTGCATCCGAATGACAGCCCAGGCACGCTTTTATCGAGGTCGCCGCATCTTCCGCAGTATCTTTATGCGGATCGTGGCAGGTCGTACAACTGATCGATTTGCCGCTCTGAATGAAGCACTCCGAGCTACGCAAAGCGGTAACCTGGTTGGCCACGAGCAAACCGGTGTCGTCCGGTGTGGGATCCGACAGTTTTCCCGCCGGCAGGTGGCATTGCGCGCAAACCGCGATACTCTCTTCAGCGCCTAGCCGTTTTGGATTGATTACGCCTGTGTGCAGTGTTCCCTTACTAACGCCCTGCAGGTGTTGCCGTCCAGGACCATGGCAGCTTTCGCAGTGCACTCCGCCTTCCTTACCGGCGCCCAGCGTGTTCGGCTGGCCGTGGCAGGACAAGCATTTCTGTTCGTAAACGGGATCAAGGACCAGCCCGAATGCGGTCTCATACGAACGGGGTTTTTCAACAGGGCATCCGGGCGCGAGGACTAGTCGCTCCTGCCGCACGCTCCACGCATAACGCGCCTGGATCAGCGCGGGACGCGCCAACGGAATGCCGTTAAGTTGATCGATGCGCGACAGAAACCCGAACGCGTGGCGGCTGCCGCCGATGATGGCTTCGACCGGCAAGGTCGTCTGCGGCTGGCCCGGTAAAGTCGTTGAATAAAGGAAGCGGTCTCCGGCTCGACGGATTTCGGTTACGAGCGGCGGTTCAGGCCCCTCACTGATTCCCGCGTGAAATTGCGCAGGCAACCTCGGAGTCTTCAGCGTCTGCCACGTATGTGCCATCGCGGTTTTTGTTTGCGTGGCAGCTATCTCTTTGTGGCAAAGCGCGCACACTTCCGGTCCGACATATTGTTCCGCCGTGAAACCCGCGGCAATACTTCGGATCGCCACGGCAAAAGCGAATAATCGTAGCCTGCCGATCACTGTTCAGGAATTTGCATTCCAGATGTCGATGTGCCACTTCCATCGGCCGTCTTCGTTCTTCCAATAGACGACGTACTTCACTTCCATCTGCGCGTTTGGCTCGAGGGTGAGGGTGGCTCGCCCGATTTCGACCGCTCCATCGCCCGTCGCAATCACGTCAATCGACTCCAGTACGGCCGACTTCGCATTCGCGGATTGAATCATGCCGGACCAAAATTCCTTAATCGCACTCCGGCCCGAAATCATCGGCGCTCCAGGCGGAAGAATGCGCGCATCGGTCGTGTAGATCCGATCAAGCGCGTCAAAATTCCGCTTGCCGAAAACTTCTTTGTTGAACAGGTCGTTTGTGTCCGCCATGCCAGCCCGGATTGCATCGGCGGATAAACGTGTGGAGGTTGACATAGGGGCAAGCGTAACATCTGCGAACTGAGTGTGGCCACGGAGTCCATCGCTCCGCGGTCTACTGGCTTGTGGTGCTTCCAAATTGTGGAGTAGGACCGCCCCGAAGGTAGATGATCAATCGGGAAACTTCCTTCACAACTACGTCCGGCCGGTCGTGATAGATTGCATGTCCCGAACCGCGCGCGACAACGCGCCAGCTCAGAGGTGAGAGTGATTTCAATTCTTCTTGCTCCCTTTCCCAGACCTCAAGACCAGCGATGGCCTCCGGCTTCATGCCTGCTTTTCGTAGGGCTGTATCCTTTGTCAGCACGAGAAGCGGGATTTTGCCGAAGGTTTTGAGTCTGCTTGCTTCCTTAGCCGCGGTCTCCACGTCCATCATTTCGCCGATGTCTCCGCCAAGGTATTCAGGGCGGCACTGCTGTGCGTTGTATTGCCCGGCCATAAAACGGACATCTTTCGGTACTCGCGCTCGGCAGTGCCCGGTAACGCGCTCCCATCCCGACCACACGCGCAGTTCTTCCCGCCGCAGATCCGGCATGGCATCACGTTTGTCGGCCTCATAAGAGGCGCGAAAGCTTGGCAATTCATCGAACTGTTTCGGGGAGGCTGCGTCGACGAGAACCACACCGCTGATTTCAGCCGGGAATTCCCGCGCATACTCGCGTGCATAAAGAGCGCCCGCCGAATGACCGATCAATACCAGCGGTCGCTGAACGCCTGCTTTGTTGAGCAGCGTGTGTAATTCCCGGACGATTGTTTCCGCATCGCGCGGGCCCCCTCGCGGCTCGCTCCACCCCAGGCCCGATCGGTCGTAAGTGCAGACGCGGGTTGATCGCGCGAGCTGCGGTTGCACTCCCTGCCACCCCAGCCAGTCACTGCCCAGGCCCGCTTCGATGAGGATGGTTGGGCTGCCGGAACCGGTGCAGTAGATGTGCATCCGCCGCCCGTCGACGGAATGGAAATCCCCAGGGACCGGATTTCGGAAGTGCAGCCATTTCGTAACCGCCAGGCTCCAAATAGCGATTGAAAACACCAAAACGAAAACCGTACAGATGATGGCGGCCGAAAAGAGTATCGTTTTCCGCACAATTTCTGTACGGTCTTGAGTCTCATTCCGTTCCGGGAACGGTTGACCTCGCCCTCAAAACCTGCCTAGGGGGTTGGAATCGTACGAGGACACCTTACTCCCTAAGGGGCAATTCCAATCGCAGCGAATCGATCTTAGGCTCGATTCATGAGCAGTGGGAAAAGAAACAATTGGCTAAACAGGGTCGCGGTGATATGGTGCAAGTTCTTCCATAACGATGTCATGTGGCCGGTCAACGGACTGTATCAATGTCGCCGGTGCCTGACGTATCACCGGGTGTGCTGGGAAGAACCGATTTCCAATCAGGGGCGAACTGAGGCAGGAATGCAGGACGCTTTCCTGGTCGCCGCTGCTGCAGGCCAGGAGCAATAGAGACGGTGACGCGGTCTCGCCGCGCCTTGCGGCTCAGCGCTATGTAAAAGTTGAGCCCGAGACAGAGGTCGGCGACTCGAAACATAGCGGTCTCTCACCTGACCACGCATCGAACTCTTGTCGGGACGCCGTGACAGTATTTGGCCACCAAAGCTCGTGCGCTAAGTCCGCGAGCACATCAGTCGGGTATCGGTTCTTCGGATCTCACAACAACCAGCCATCGACGCCGGCATCCTGTGCCGCTTTGATCTGTTGCTCGAGTTCAGACCGGCCGAATTTTCGTTTGTCGAAGGCATAGTCGTTAGAAGCTTGCAGCCAGGGGCGGAACGTAACGGAAGGAAAACTCGTCCGCTCTTAGGCGTGCTGCAGCGACGCGAAGACGAAACGATACGGGTTGGGAACTCCGGGAATCCCAAACTGAAACGACGAGGGATACAGCATGGGTGAAATGTAATCCACCACGGTACCGATATCCGAAAAGCACTGTCCGATTCCCGTGTCGTCCAAGTTCCAGCAGACATAGCCGAAGTTATCGGCCGAGACAAATACATTGTAGGGAGCCAGCTTCTCTCGCGCCCGCGCAAGGAAGCTGACGATGGCTTCCCGCCGATTCCGTTCTGTGTTGGGCTTCGAGAACTGCATGCCCTTCCGGTCAGGGAAGCGAACGTAGTGAAACTGCACCTCATCGAAACCTTCGTTTGCGGCCTCGATATCCAGAGCTATGTTGTAGTCCCAAGCAGTCTCGTTGAATGGATCGGTTCAAGCAAGGCCTTCACGATCAACAAAAAGCTGTCCGCGTGCGTCTTTCACCGCGAGGTCCGGTCGCAACCGTGCAACCGGATCATCCTTGAACACGACAATCCTCGCAATCGCGTACAGGCCACCGTTGTGCAGACCCGCAATCAGCGCGCGACCGTCGCGCATGGTCACTGTCTTGTTCGCGCCGGCCTCTATGGCGAGCGCGACCTGTGTCGGGTGGCTGATATGTCCTCTGTCTCCCTTCACGTCAATGACGATCGCATTCAGATGTGCCTTCGCAATCGTATCGAGCACCCCATTCCGCAATAATTCCGATCCCAATCCCCAAAATGAAAGATAGAGCCCTCGGACTTGCAGTCGGGTGAGATTTTCCTGCATCCCAGGACGAGGAGCCGGCTGCTCGCGAGAATATCCAACCGTGCGAATCCCAAAGGACTCCCCTGTGCTAGTAAGTGTAAATTCGCCCTCGCTGTTTGTCCGAGTGATGCCGTCGCCGGAAACAACCCACGCACCCTGAATTGGGCCGTGAGTGGCTCCGTCGAAAACTCGCCCAGAGAGTTCACCGGCTGATCTTGCCGGAGCGGGACAAGCTGTAAGAACAAGAAGAATGATTCCGACAATGCGTGTCAAGCCTGACATTCGTGTCTCCATTCAGTTTTTCGAAGTATGAAATGCCGACTCGAGCAATCGAAGGAACCGGCCACCTTGACAAAACCATTGGTACGCGGAGCGTATCTCTTTTGAGATTGCTCAGGAAATAAAAAAGGGGCGGCT
>JAFAUR010000012.1 GCA_019243205.1 Acidobacteriaceae bacterium
GCTCGTTCAGTGGCTTACGTCATTGGCTGCTGTCTTCTTTATTGTTGATCCCTTTGCTGCTACACCGACATTTCTTGCCATCACGGCCGGATACGAGCATTCCCGGCGCAAGCAGATGGCTCGACGTGCAGCCCTTACTTGCTTCGTGTTGCTGGCTATCTTCGCCACGATCGGCAAATACGTCTTTCGAGTTTTTGGTATCACGCTGCCTGCTTTTAAACTCGCCGGGGGGCTACTGCTGCTACTTATCGCGCTCGATATGCTACAAGCCCGCCGCTCCCGCACGCGCGAGACGCCGGAAGAGCACAGCGAGGCTGTTGCGACTGAAGATGTGGGCATTATTCCGATGGGCATTCCTATGCTGGCCGGCCCGGGTTCTATCTCGACTGTGATGGTTCTTGTCGGGCAAGGACGATCATGGCGCGACGCGATTCCGGTACTCGTGAGCATCGCACTCACCTCGGGAGTAGCCTATGCTGTGCTTGCGAGTGCGGACCGAGTTGAAGCTGTTCTCGGCGATACCGGTATCCGAGTTGTCACGCGACTGACGGGACTAATTCTTCTGGCAATCGCCTTTCAGTTCTTTGTCAGCAGTCTTGCGGACATGCATCTCATCGCTCCTGTTCCGTTACCCTGAGTACCTCTCATAAAGGCGGTTGCAGTGCCTAGGCTTCCGCGAGAGCTCGATGAACCAATGTAAATGGAGATCGCTCCCTCACCCACTGCGGATGCCACGCGTGTCACGCTACCAGCTCGTACGTCTCCGACGGCAAATACATCGGCAGGCTGCTCTCCAGCATCTGCGGTGTACGTTTCAGTGGCCATTACGTATTACCATCTGCGGCTTCCAGGTCGCGGCGGGTCAGAATGGATATCCGGCAATGTGGATTTTATTGCGCGATACCTCCTCATCAAATTCGTAACATTGGGCCGAACAGAACGCCGGACAAACATGTTGCACAATTCACGCATAACGCCTTCAACAGTGCCGTCGTGAATATTGATATCTGTCCCAGCAAGATCACTGATCGACTTGAGAATGCGATACGGATCCGAATCGCACACGAACCAGGCATGCCGACCAGGATTCATACTGCTCCAATTAACTGCTCACCCGAGTTCAAACGGCATATTGAAGCGAGGAGTACGCGGACTCGTGCGGGACAGTTGAACTCTCGATAGATCGTGAACTGAGTAGCAACACTCATGTAGGAGTGCTTGGATGCGGTCGAGCCTTCTGGTTGTATCGGGATTTCAAGCGTTATGTGAGGGCATAGCCGAAAACTGGTGATCCCGACATCATCGTCGCGGACGCGCCTACCGCTCAGTTCGGCTTACTTCCGCAGGCTGGATTTCTTATGGGCAGTATTCTTCCGTTCGGCGCGATGCGGTTTTGCGCCGTTCTGACGAGCAGTCCTCTCGAGATATGCCCGCAGCATCTCTCGAATTTCGGCTTGGCGCTCCGGGGTTATACCAGAGACAGCGGCAATTTCTTCCGGCGTCACGCCGGGGCCAACGAGCTTCACCGGCTGCCTCATATTCTTTAGTTTACGTCCACGCGAGCGTTTGAAGCATTATTCTTGATAACGGCTCCACTGCCGATTTCAGAAAGCGTTTGCTACAGCCAACGCACCCTTCATCTGTACGTCTTCTCCCGCCAAGAGATCGTCTAGCGACGGCTTTCCAAAAACTTGATCGCCATCGTTACTGGCGAACCAAGCGACGCTGCCGAGCCGCGAATCAACGAGGTCCCTCCTGAGGAGCCTCGTCCGCTCGCGGCGTCCCGCTGCCGTACCGGTCCCTTGGACAAAAGTTGAACAATCGTGGCGATCGGGCTTGCAATTCTAAGAAACGCCGCTACTACTTCGCACGTGGAGCAGGGTCTGCAAAGCCTCTAGGCGTGAGTTCGAATCTCACCCGGGCCTCCGAAGCCTATTGTGAACAGAGTCTGTGACAGACTGATCGCGACATCAGCCGCTCGGAAGCTCATCTTACGCAGTTTCAAGTGTCAGCGGGTCAGGCTGCCGACGGTCAATGTCTTCAACGCCGTATTCGCGAGCAATCGCGGCAGCGACCAGCACTTCACCCGTTCGCGACATTCGATTCGGATCACGCTCGAACGCTGCGATAACGCGACCAATAAACTCCGGACTCTCGCTGTTTGATATGTCCAGCCATCCAGCGCTGGCTGCCTGAAGTACGGCTTCCGTCCGCACCAATCCGGGATAGAGCGATACAACAGCAACGCCGTAACCGCGAAGTTCATGGGCCATGTCTGCCGACATCTTGTCGGTTGCTGCCTTTGCAATTCCATAAACGACGTTGCCTATGTACTTGCGAGCCGACCAGTAGCTGATATTCACGATAAGTCCACGACGCTGCGGTACCATTATCCTCGCCGCGCGCGCGGAACATTCGAAAGCGGAACGGACGCCCGCGTCAATCATGCTGTCCCAGCGATGGGCGGGCTGTTCCCAAAAGGGCAAGGGCCACGTGAATTTTCCGTCCTCGGTCATGCGTTCATAACCGCCCCAGGCAGAGTTCACTAAAAGTTCCAAACCTTCGCCTTCCGCAACGATCCGTTCAAATACGGCATCCGTCTGCTCGTCTTTAGTGTGGTCACAGGGGATACTGATCACTGTTTTCGGCAGAGCTGCATGTTCGATGCTCCGGCCGCTTGCAAACACGCGGAAGCCGGCATCAACTAGGCTGACGGCTACACCCTTGCCGACCCCCCTCGTAGCCCCGGTAACCAGAGTGGTCTTCATTGGCATCCTTCCCTTCTGTTTGTCCCCATCCGCATTCACGCACCTTTACACCGGCTTGCTCCCATACAAGCGGCTTTCTTCTCGTACGTTTATTCGTATCTCAGCGCCGGGAGTGGATCAATATTCATCGCGCGGCGTGCTGGAAAAAACGCTGCGAGCGCACTCACAAGCAGCACAACAACGAGGATTGTCACGTAATTCGCGGGATTACCTGCTCTCAGCCCAAATAGCAGCTGAGAAAGAAGTGGCGTAATTAGCAACGACAATAAGAACCCGCCCGCAACTCCCAGCAACACCGATCCGAACCCGTCGACAAAGACCATTCTCATCACTTGCGCACGACGCGCACCAATCGCCATCCGCACACCAATCTCACTTGTGCGCTGCGCCACCGAATAAGACAGGACTCCATAGGTCCCGATGCAGGCGAGCAAAAGTGCAATGGCAGAGAGTAGAGCGGCGAGTGTCGAAGCGAAGCGACTCTCCGACAGCGCTCGTGCAACTAACTCGGACAAGGGCGCGACGTGTGAGATCGCCACATCTTTGTTCAACAATGCAACCTGCTTTCTCGCATACGCCGAAAGATTGGGAACGCCGCCCGCCACACGAATCACAATCGACATCGTCGGGCGGGGAGCGAGTTGGAATGGCAGGTAGATCTGTGGCCGTACGATCGCAGTTAGGGAATGATACTGGACATGTCGGACGACGCCAACCACAACGACCCAATCGCGTTCGAACTGGTAAGCGCCCTTCGGAGAATCCGAGACATTGAGCTGTTTGCCGATCGCATCGCTGTTCGGCCAGAGTTGCCGGGCGAGAACATCGTCCACAATGGCTACGTGCTGGTGCGCGGAGTCATCGGATTCCGTAAAATCCCGGCCGCGAAGAAGACTGGCGCGAATGGTGCTGAAATATCCCGGCAGAATGGAACGAAGATCCGCCATGACCGTGTTCTGCAGTTCAGCGGGCGCACCCTCCTTCCAGTAGTAGTCGTACCAGTTGCCCGTATCGTCCAGCGGCAAATGGGAGACCGCCGCGACCGATTGCACGCCTGGCAGCGAGCTCAGATTTTGCTGCAAGTGCCGCAGCATGTCGTAATTCGCGCCAGATGTCCGAAACGTGAAAACGTTTTCTGCGCGAAATCCCGAATCCACATGAAGGACGTTCACAAAGGTTCGCATCAGCAGGCCGGTTGCTAACAGGAGCACAAACGCGAGAGCGACTTCGGCCGAAACGAGAAGCGCGGTCCAGTGACGTCTTCTCCATGCTGCCGGACGATCCGCTTCCTTCAGGTGTCGAGCCAAATCGAGACGGCGCACGGCAACCACGGGCGCGAGTCCGAAGAGCACACTCGTGAGAATTGCGACGGCGAAGGTGAACGCGAGAACCCTCAAGTCCAGGTTGACGTCGCTGAAATTCGAGAACGAAGGTGGACGCGTGGCGAGAATGGCGCGCACTGCGGCCCAACCAAGGCCGAGCGCGCCTACCGCGCCCAGACAACCGAGCAGAAGGCTTTCTGTCAAGAGCTGCCGGACAAGCCTTCCACGCGATGCGCCAAGCGCTGCGCGCGTCGTTGTTTCGCGCAAACGCTGCCTGGCGCGCACCATCAGCAGATTGGCGACATTTGCGCAGCCTATCAGCAACACAAATACGAC
>JAFAUR010000182.1 GCA_019243205.1 Acidobacteriaceae bacterium
GGCGCCCGGCTGCAGGTTATGAGCAGCGCATTCTCAGGCACGGAAATTGAACTCTCGGTTCCCGCCAACGTTGCTTTCGATCGGGGGCCCGATCGCAAACTGCGGTGGTTCTCTCGTGACAAAGGGCACGAGATGGGCGCTCCCCAAGCGCCCTTTCAGAATGGGAAAGGTAGATGAGCGATCAGCCTCCCATCCGTGTATTCAATCCGGCGCCGATGAATCTTCAGGCAAAGCGGGCGACTATTCAGCGGGAACCGCTCTTATTGCGCCCGCTTCCCGCGGCGAAACGATTCACGCTGGGAGTTGTGGCGGTGTCGCTGGCGCTTGGCGGGGCGCTCTTTCTTCGGAACTACCACGTTCGGAATGTGGAAGTTCCCCTGTTTCTGTTTGCCATCGCAATATCCGCCTGGTACGGAGTCATCGAAGCGGCGGTCACGGCACTCCTGCTATCTGCTGCCGCGTTTGATTATTTCTTCACAGAGCCTTTTTACACGCTGGTCATCTCAACCGCGGATATTCCTTACTTCATCGTTTTCGCCTTATTCGCATCGTTGGTAACCTGGTTCAGTACCGTCAGGCGCCGTGTTGAGTTGGAGCTGATCCAAGCCCGCGATCGCCTCGTGATCGAAGTGGAGGAGAGGACTCAACAGGCTAGTCTGCTCAATTTGACCCATGACTCCATCTTTGTCCGCGACATGAATTTCGTGATTACGTACTGGAATCGGGGCGCAGAGGAATTGTACGGATTCAGCGCCGAAGAAGCTGTTGGAAAGGAATCTCAAAGCCTTCTGCAAACCGATTTCTTGCTGCCGCTCGAAGATATCCTCGCGGAGTTGCTCCGGACCGGGCGTTGGGAGGGCGAACTCAACCGCATCAAGGCCGATGGCGTACAGGTTGTTGTGGCAAGCCGGTGGTCGCTGCGTCGCGACGAACGGGGCCAGCCGGCGGCTATCCTGGAAACCAGCAATGACATCACTGAGCGCAAGCGCCGCCAGGACGAAATTGAACGCCTGAACCAGGAACTCGCTCACCGGTCCGCGGAGCTGGAAGGAACAAACAAAGAGCTGGAGGCGTTTGCCTATTCTGTCTCCCATGACCTCCGTGCTCCTCTTCGTCACATGGCGGGCTATGCCGAGCTGTTGCACAAAAGAGTGTCATCGACTTTCGATGAGAAGAGCCAACGCTATATGGCCATGATGCTCGAGGCCGCCAAACGGATGGGCGATCTGATTGACGATCTGCTGGCGTTCTCCCGCATCGGCCGGGCGGAAACACGGAAGACGGTCGTCAGCCTCGACCAGCTCGTCAAAGAGGCTCTGACCGAAATTCGACAGGATACGGAAGGTCGAACCATCAACTGGAAAATTGGTACTTTACCGGAGTTCTATGGAGATCGTTCCATGCTCAAGCTAGCTCTCGTAAATCTCATGTCCAACGCCGTGAAATTTACTCGGACGCGTCCCGAGGCCGAAATTGAAATCGGAAGCGTCAATGGAATCAATGGCGACGTGGTTGTTTTTGTTAAGGACAATGGGGTGGGTTTCGACATGAAGTACGTCCATAAGCTGTTTGGCGTGTTTCAGCGCCTGCACCAATCCGAAACTTTCGAAGGCACCGGAATTGGTTTGGCGACCGTGCAGCGCATTCTGCACCGTCACGGAGCCAGGGTATGGGCCGAGAGCGCCATCGATCAGGGGGCGACATTCTATTTCTCGGCATCTCAGCGGCAAGGACAGCTACAGTGACTATGAACAACAAACTCGGACGCATTTTGATGGTGGAGGACGACGCCAAAGACGTGGAGCTTACTTTAACGGCTCTAGAGGACTACAACCTCGCTAATGAAGTGATTGTTGCCCGTGACGGCGAAGAGGCGCTCGATTATCTGTACTCTCGGGGCGAGTTCAAGCTGCGCCCCGGCGATAACCCTGCAGTCCTGCTCCTGGATCTGAAACTGCCGAAGGTTGACGGACTGGAAGTGCTAAAGCAGATTAAGTCCGACGACACACTGAAAATGATTCCCGTTGTGGTGTTGACGTCGTCGAAAGAAGAAAAGGACATGATCGCAAGCTACCAACTGGGCGTAAATGCCTATGTGGTAAAGCCAGTCGACTTTCACGAGTTTGTAAATGCCATCAAGGAACTGGGCGTATTCTGGGCGGTAATCAACGAGCCTCCTCCGGGCAGCATGAAAAGGTAAATATGCAGTCTCCTCTGCGAATTTTGTCGCTGGAGGATGAGCCCAGGGATGCCGAACTTGTACAGGAAACC